>CAZCIV010000365.1:0-3178 GCA_964498595.1 uncultured Flavobacterium sp. | reverse complement strand
AAGTCATTACTTCTAAAATCGAACGTGAATTTACTTTTTCGAAACGTAAATCTCTGTTGGTAACAATTCCTTTTAACGTTCCGTTTTCATCTACTACTGGAATTCCGCCAATACTAAATTCTTTCATTGCCATTTTAGCATCACCAACCGTAGCTGTTAAAGGCAACGTTACTGGATCGATAATCATACCGCTTTCCGCACGCTTTACTTTCTTCACTTTCGCTGCTTGTTGCTCAATCGTCATGTTTTTATGCAAAACACCGATTCCTCCTTCTTGTGCCATAGCAATTGCCATAGAGCTTTCGGTAACCGTATCCATAGCTGCAGAAACGATAGGAACATTCAACGTAATATTTCTCGAAAACTTCGATTGAATACTAACTTCGCGTGGTAAAATTTCTGAATAATTTGGAATAAGCAAAACATCGTCGTAAGTAAGACCTTCGCCAACGATTTTAGTTGTGTGTGCTTTCATGGTGCAATTTGTAGTTGTTGTTAAATTGCGTGCAAATATAGTAAAAAATTGACGAATAATCTAGATTTTTTAAGAATAAATTATGTAAATTGGCTAATAAATTTCCAATAGCAATGAACGATTCTACAAAATACAGTACAGGACTATCTGATTTGGAAGTTTTAGAATCCTCAAAAAAATTCGGAACCAATACTATTAACCATCAGGATAAAAACCATTTTCTGAATTCAATCTTAGACATTGTAAAAGAACCTATGTTTCTTTTATTGCTAACAGCGACCAGTATTTATTTCATAACTGGAGATTACGCTGATGGAATCTTCATGACATTTGCCATAATATCAGTTGTTGCCATATCCGTTTTTCAAGAATCTAGAAGTCGAAATGCCATTGAAGCTTTAAAAAAACTAACTCAACCAAAATGTAAAGTCATTCGAAATGGTTCTACCATCGAAATTCCAACAGAGGAAATTGTAATTGGTGATTGTGTTCAATTGGAAGAAGGCGCTTTCATTCCTGCTGACGGAATTATTCTTTCATCTAACGATTTTTCGGTCAACGAATCTATTTTAACGGGTGAATCTTTAGCCGTATTCAAATCGAATGAATCCGAAAACAAACAAGTTTTCCAAGGTACAATTGTAGCTTCTGGACTTGCTATTTGCGAAGTAACCGCAATTGGAAATAAAACGCAATTAGGAAAAATTGGTTCGAGTTTGAATGCGATTGAAGAAGAGAAAACGCCTTTGCAAATTCAAATTGGGAATTTCGTCACCAAAATGTCAATTATAGGTTTGGTCATATTTGCTATTGTTTGGGCGATTAATTACTACAACTCTGGATTAGTTTTAGATAGTTTATTAAAAGCGTTAACCTTAGCAATGAGCGTTATCCCAGAGGAAATTCCGGTCGCTTTCACTACTTTTATGGCTTTAGGCGCTTGGCGATTGATGAAAATGGGAATCATCACCAAACAAACCAAAACAGTAGAAACCTTAGGAAGCGCCACCGTAATTTGCACCGATAAAACGGGAACAATTACCGAAAACAGAATGAGTTTAGCCGAATTGTATCTTTTTAATTCCAATTCAATAGTAGCAACTACACAAAAACTAAATCCTGAAGCCGAAGAAATCATAAATTATGCCATGTGGTCGAGTGAACCAATTCCGTTTGATGCGATGGAAATTGCGATACATGAAGCGTATTCTAATTTTGAAAGCGAAGACGAACGACCTCATTTTAAAATGGTTCACGAATATCCGTTAAGTGGAAAACCACCAATGATGACACACGTTTTCGAAAACGAATCGGGTAAAAAAATCATTGCAGCGAAAGGCGCTCCTGAAGCTTTAATCGCTGTTAGTCATTTAACTGAAACTGAAAAAAATCAGATTTTTGAGGCGATGAAAACCATGATGCAAAAAGGATTCCGAGTTTTAGGCGTGGGTGTTTCTGACTTTGAAGGAACGGATTATCCAGCAGCCCAACAAGAATTAAAGTTTCATTTTAAAGGATTGGTAGCGTTTTATGATCCACCAAAACATAACATTCAAGCGGTTTTCGAAACGTTTTACAAAGCTGGAATTCAAGTAAAAATTGTAACAGGCGATAATGCTGAAACGACTTCTACCATCGCAAAACAAGTCGGATTTAAAAACGCCGATAAAGTATTGAATGGAGACGAATTAATGGCAATGAATGAAGCTACTTTAAAAGAGAAAGTAATGGAAACAGCTATTTTTACCAGAATGTTTCCTGAAGCAAAACTTAGAATCATCAAAGCTTTAAAAGCAAACAATCAAATCGTAGCCATGACAGGCGATGGTGTAAATGACGGACCTGCATTAAAATCGGCACATATAGGAATTGCGATGGGTAAAAAAGGAACTGAAATTGCCAAACAAGCTGCCAATTTAATTCTAATAGATGATAATTTCGAACGAATGACCGATGCCATTGCAATGGGAAGAAAAATATACCTCAACCTGAAAAAAGCAATTCAATACATCATTTCAATTCACATTCCGATTATTTTAATTGTATTTATTCCACTGGCTTTGGGCTGGATATATCCGAATATTTTTACTCCAGTTCACATTATTTTCTTGGAAATTATTATGGGTCCAACTTGCTCTATTATCTACGAAAACGAACCCATGGAAGATAATCTGATGCTACAAAAACCAAGACCGCTAACCACAACATTCTTTAATTTCAAAGAAGTATTGATTAGCATCATTCAAGGATTAGTCATTACTTTAGGATTACTGTACATTTATCAATATGCTATTGGAGAAAACATGTCCGAAAATGGTACTAGAACCTTGATTTTCTTAACATTAATTACTTCAAATATCGTACTAACGTTAGCGAATCGTTCGTTTTATTATTCGATTTTTAAAACAATTCAATACAAGAATAATTTGGTGGGATTAATCATTGGAATCACTATTGTATTGACAGGATTACTATTGTTTATTCCTGCATTTTCCAACTTTTTCTTATTTGAAATGGTAAGTGGTTCCCAAATAGGATTGTGCGTTATAGTAGGAAGTATTTCGGTACTTTGGGTAGAAATTTATAAAGTTTTTAAGCGAAGAAAATCAGCTTAATGAAACTCGCCAAATAGTTTAGTTGCTTCGTTGTAAGCACTTTCAAAACTCATTGGACTCGTATTCGTATTTTCTCTTTTGGTAGTGA
>CAZCIV010000364.1:0-3182 GCA_964498595.1 uncultured Flavobacterium sp. | reverse complement strand
AGTTCTATTCCTGAACACGAAATTGAACACGATTTTATAAAAAACTAGTAAATTTTGGTCTCGGAAGCCCAGTAAATACGTTGAAAATTTACTGATTGCCGAATTCATAACCCTGAGGTCACGGGTTCAACTCCCGTCTTCGCTACGAAAACAAACCCTTAATAATCAAATTATTAAGGGTTTTTATTTTACTACTGATACAGAAAAAATACTACAAAAAAAGCGCTTGATACTTCAAGCGCTTAAATAAACCAACTTAACTTACTTTTTAACTATTTTTTTGTTTAGGCTTATATTATCTTTTATGATTTTTACTAAGTATACTCCTGATTCTAAATTTGAAATATCTAATTCATGCTGAGCCATAACATTAGTAAATGACTTTACTACTTGTCCTGTTATGGTATAAATTTCAACTTGATCTACATTTCTCGAAATTGTAAAAATATTTTGAGTAGGATTTGGATACAACGTCACATTACTTTCATTAAAATCATATTCCAAATTCGATAATGTACTCGCTGGGCGATTACCATAAACCAAGAACTGACCAGGAGCCAAACTAATAGTCGAAGTAGGACTCGAAATTGTTACTGTACTATTATCCATAAGATTATACCATGTCATAGGATAAGTATAAACATTAGGGAAATTTGGATTAATGCTTTGTGTACTCACTGAAAAATTAGCTAAAACCACAACGTTTCTTAATTGTGATGTAGGTAATGAACTGTTAAAAACATACAATCTTTGACGTAAGTTGTTCCCATCTGGACTAATCAAAAAATCGGAACTAAAAACAGGCTCAGAAGTTTTTAATTGAATAAATTTTGACCAATCATTCAAAATAGCTGTTCTCCTTGAATCAGAAAGCCAGTTTTGGGTCCACTGCACTTGTTCTTTAGTATCTAATTTACAATCTCCCGGAAAGAAACTACTCTCATCATTAACTGTTCCATTCGTACAAGTATAGATTGACTGATTGTTTCCAAGTTCTGCAAAATGCCAAATCATCTTTGGACCTGGAACCAAAATACTCATAGCTCCAATTGCTCCCATTCGGGCAAGTGCATTTGCTAAATTTCCATTTACAGGAGCTGATCCACCGCCATTTCCATAAGTTATAGCTTCATACATCAATCGATCTTTATCATGGCTTTCCGGATAACCAATTAATCTTTTTCCATTGAAACCTCTACTAGAATGCCCCATTCTTGTAATATTTTGAGTATCATACCCCATGGCTAATTCTTTATATTGCGTAAACATTTCTCCCCACATCATAATTCCTTTGCCTTCATTCAATCTATAATTTGCCCATTGTTGTTCTTCAGTATCGGTTCCTAAATGTTCGAAAATTACATAGTGATTAGCATCTAAACTCCATGAATAATCGGCATATTCTTTTAAAACATCAATTCGATCTTGTTGATAAGAATTTGTACATGTGTCATCGCCAGCGGTACAATTTTGAGTGAATCCTTTGGTTAAATCCCAACGAAATCCATCAATTTTAAACTCTGTAATCCAGTGTTTTATAGTTTGTTTTACATAATTACGCGTTAATTGCGAAGCGTGATTAAAATCTTCACCCACACTGTAACTGTGTCTTGCCGATGTATTAAAATAAGGATTATCACTAGCTGGTCCTCCCCATCCATCTCCATCTCCATCGTTCATCCACATTCTAATTAAAGGATTTCTTCCAAAAGCATGGTTGAAAGCAATATCAAGAATAACAGCTATTCCATTTTGATGGCATAAATCTACTAATTCTTTAAATTTTTCAGGAGTACCATAAAATTTATCTAAAGCCATATGAAATGCTGTGTTATATCCCCAACTCTCATTTCCCTCAAACTCCATAATTGGCATTAACTGAATAGCATTTATACCTAAATTTTTAAAATATTGTATTCTATTGATTACATCTTGATAGTTTCTATTAGCATCAAAATCACGAATCAAAAGTTCATAGATCACTAATTTGTCTTTATCTGGTTTTGAAAAATTAGTAACTTGCCAATTGTATGAAGTTTGTCCGGTTTTAAACCAAGTTACTTCGCGTTCTTGACCAGCTGGATAGCTAGGAAGATTAGGAAATGAAACACTTGGAATTGATGAATCATCGTAAGGTGATAAAACTAATGTTGAATTAGGATCTGCAACTTTTACTAAAGTTGGCGAGTTACTTATTGGCGTTTGATCTACTACCCAATATTGATAAGTGTTGTCTGCGCCCGGAGTTAAACCATTTAATTCCAACCAAAACTTTCCAGTTGTTGGATCTTTTTTCATTACGTAATTATTATTTGGTGTGTAGTTATTAAAACTACCTGCTACGTATACAAAATCCTTTCCTGGAGCCTCTAAAACAAGTGTTACTTTAGTATTATCGGTTTCGTTATAATTAATACCATTTTCAACTCCTGCAGGAATAGCTTGAGAAACTAGACCGGGATTTACAACAACAGAAAATCGTCTTACAATTGTTGTAGAACCTAGCGTTACTTCAAGTTCATAATTAGTATTGGAAGTTATGTTAACATGATTATATGAATAGTTTGATGTAATATTAGTATGGATGCTAACCCCATTAGCTTTTAAATTGTAGAACGCATTTCCTCCTGTATTAGAAGCCGCTATATTTAAATTGCCTCCAGAATTTATCACGGTAGCACTATTGTTTAAAGGTGTTGCCAAATTAACTTGAAGTGTACCAATATTAAAAATAAAATCACCACAAGCTGGTGGTAGTTTTAAGGTTTGACTACCATTAGCATTTCGGAACACCATACCTAATTTAGTGGCATTAGTTTGTTGGGTAGCGTTAATACCAAAATAAGTACTCGGTGTTAAAGTAATACTCCAAGTACCATTCCCATTATTAGTCATTAATCCAACTGAATCATCTTGACCCCAATTTCCAATTACTGAGAAACCAAAAGCATTTGCTTCGTTTCCAATTCCCGCATGCATATAAACTTTTGAAGGAGTTGAGCCTAATTGATTACAACTTTGATTTGCTGTTGAGACGGTAATCGTAATCTGATCATTAACATTAAAAACGCTTGGTGTTATAGTAACCTGAACATTAATCAGAAAAAAATTTAATAAAGTAAAAAGAATTGATAAAGGTGTTTTTCTCATATTGTTTCTCATCGAAAGTTAAACTGACAGAT
>CAZCIV010000363.1:0-3193 GCA_964498595.1 uncultured Flavobacterium sp. | reverse complement strand
CCACGGGCTGAACAACCATATCCAAGAAGCCCGCGTCTCCTAGTTGAGGAACGTTATAGTACATAAACCATTACCCAAGCTGATTAAAGAATGAAGCAAATTAAATTTTTATGGATCGTATTGGGGTTAACTTTTTCGGGATGCCAGCTTTTTTTTGGAATAAGTAAACTAAAGCCGCAAACCACAGACTCTGTGATTAAATACGGACGAAAAGTTGGCTATATCGCAGACGAACATTTCTACTTTATTGATTCTACCAAAATCGAAGAAATTTGGCACGGCGCCTTTCCTAAAGCTTATATATATAATTCATCAGGAGAATTAGTGCAACATTTAGGTTGTTTTGCGACTGGTACTTCAGATTTAGAATGGTTTTTCAGTAAAAGTAGTCATAGAACTGTAAATGATACAATTATGCATCTATTAGGCAATGATACGATCATTAATGTAGCTCCTAAATTTGATGAATTAATGAGCAACATATATTCAAACAAAGGAAAAGTTAAAATTCCAGAATCGAAATATTATGTTGTGTATTTCTGGTCTAAGAGCTTTGGAAGAATAAATAAAAAAAGCGCTGTGCCCATGGAGCAATACATAATAAGTCACCCCGAAGATTCTTCATCCTTTATCAAGATTAATTGTGATTACATGAAATCTTGGGGAGTCACAAAACAAGATATAAATTGATACGTACTATAACATCAACTAAGAGCCACGGGCTGAATAACCACAACCCTAGAAGCCCGCGTCTTCTAGTTGAAAAACGTTATAAGTAATGATAAAAGGACGTGTTACTATTCGACCTGCGAGCATTTAATAACTATGAGATTTTTAATATCCTTTCTATTTTTAATATCCTTTCTATTTTTAATATCCTTTCTATTTTTAATTAAAACATTGTTTTGTTTTAGCCAAGCCCCAAAAATCTCATTTGGTAGCTTGAAGGATAGTCTCGTCACTAAAGATCAACTTTTACTCAATGAGGGAATTGTTTTTAGCAATGACACAACAGAGAATATAAAATGTCTTTCAGCCGTGGACTTTAAGTTCCGTATCGTAAAACTGAATGGTGACACAATAGAAATTCAAACGAACTACTGTCGTGATTTTCGTAATGTTTCGGATAAAAGGCTTGAAAGACTTGAGGAGAAATATTGGAAGTGTGTTTCTAAAGGAAAGGATAATTGTAAATGGGGCCGGCCGAAAAACTGCTACGGTGGAGATAGGTTTAATACGAAACAAATAAAGGCTATAAAAAAGATGAAACCAGGAGAGACCGTACTGATTGATGCAGTAAGGACAAGTGCATCGAGTTGTGCATGTTTGGGTCGTTGGTGGAGCGCAGGATTGCAGTACACTATAAAATAATACTTATAGCACCAAATAAACAAAAGCGCAAAATTCACTATACTTGTTAGGCGCCTTTGCCTATTTGGAAAACGTTAGCACCAATTTTATGAAACCATCGATACAAAAATAAGTTACCATGAAATTAAAAATGACTATTAAGAAAATAAAGTCCGTTGACAATTTGACAATCGAACTTCCTGTTGATAAAGGACTTTATGCTTTAACAGGTCAAAACGGAGCTGGCAAGAGTACCGTTGCAACGTGTGCTTCTAGCGTATTTTTCAACATGATAATGAAAGATTATTTTGGTGAAACACCAGCTGACTCAACAATTGAATTCGAATATAATGGATCAAAGAAAATTTATAAAAAGGACTCAACCGGACGTTGGTTTTCACAAAACCTAGGTCGAATTGCTTTAAAAGGATTCTACGAAGGAAGTTTGATTTATGGAAACAGATTTAGAAATACAAACTATATTAACTTAAGAAAGCTTGACCGAATTAACAAATCATTATTAAAGGAAGGATCGGAATTTATAAGAGAAAACCTAGGTGTCATTCTACATAATAATAAGAATTTCTACCAAAAACTTTTCGTTGTAGACCCTAATGACATTCGGCATATAGGCTCCTTTTATGCAGAGGTTTTTTACTATGAAATCAACGGAAAACTAGTAAGTCAGTTTCACATGTCAACAGGTGAGAATCTGTTAATTAGCATACTTAATTCTTTAAGAATTAGGAATGAGGACAGGACCTCACTAGATACTCCTTGTTTGCTGTTGCTTGATGAAATTGAACTGGCTTTGCACCCATCTTCATTAAAAAGACTAGTAACATTCCTTAAGGATATTTCAGGACGCTTCAATTATGCTGTATACTTTTCAACTCATTCTTTAGAACTAATTAGTTCTATCAAACCTGAAAACATTTATTTTCTAGATAGACATACTGACCATTCACTTGAATTAATTAATCCATGCTATCCAGCATATGCAACTAGAATGCTTTACGATCATACTGGTTACGATTACATTATACTTGTTGAGGATGACTTAGCAAGAGAAATTGTTAAGCGACTATTAAAACTTAATGCCCTTTGGGGAAACAAATTAATCTATATTTTACCATGTGGGGGTTATACTAATGTAATTGATTTGGGACAAGAGGTAGTGGCTAGTAATTTAGTTGGAAAAACCTCCAACATTAGTATAATTCTTGATGCCGACATTAAAACACAAGCTGAAATATACATATCAAAAAATGGAATATCCAATAATATTCCGTTGAATTTTCTACCCATAGCAAGCTTGGAAAAATACCTTAGATTGAAATTGTTTGATAGTGTTGACCATAAGCTCTTCCGACAACTTAACGACTTTGTTTTTCATCAAGTAAGCTTGAATCAAATTATTGACGAATACAGAAGTTCGAACGATCACCTGAAAGATTCAAATGGAAAGAAATTATATGAGCGTATTGACAAGGAATTAAGAGCAAGAAATAAAAGTAGAGTTGAAATTATTGAAATGGTAGTCGAATACTTAATCGCTAATGATACAACAAGTGTAGAAAAGATAACAACATTCCTTAAAAAACAACTGGAATAAAACTGGTGCTAACACACGCTTGGCGCAATGGGGGCTGACTTTTTACAATCAAAAATCTGGCTACTATTGTACATTTGTGGTGGTTGACAGTTTAGTTTTCCAAAATCCCCCACTGCGCCAAGCGTGGGAACGTTATGTGTGATTAAGCATACCCAAAAACTCCCAAAATATATTTTGATATAATACCAATATTTGGTATGTTTACAAAAATTGAAAATCATGAGCAAG
>CAZCIV010000362.1:1596-3199 GCA_964498595.1 uncultured Flavobacterium sp. | reverse complement strand
TAAATTTCTCCAATCCGTGTAATCCGCGTTCCAAAAAAATGACTCCAATATCTGTAGTAATCTAAATGGAATTTCGTACTTTTGACAAATTCTAATAATAAATGCAGTTCAAACATCCAGAAATTCTCTACTTCCTTTTTCTGTTGGTTATACCAATTTTGGTGCATTTATTTCAATTACGTCGTTTTAAAAAAGAATATTTTACTAACGTAAAACTCCTGAAAGAACTTCAAATTCAAACCCGAAAAAGTTCTAAAATCAAGAAATGGTTGTTATTGGCGACTCGTTTGTTGTTGTTGGCTTGTTTAATTTTAGCTTTTGCACAACCCTTTTTTGACGCCAAAGACACCACAAACAAAGGAAACGAACTTATCATTTTATTAGACAACTCGTTTTCCATGCAAGCCAAAGGAGCAAAAGGCGAATTACTCAAACGAAGTATTCAAGATTTACTAGAAGAATTACCCGAAAACCAACAATTCTCATTACTTACGAATTCAGAAGTTTTTTGGGACACCGATATCAAATCCATTCAAAAAGAATTGCAAAATTTAAAGTATTCTGCGATGCCGTTTCAATTGGATTATTTGATCAATCAAGTCGAAACCAAAAAGAAAAACACCAAAAAAGATTACGTTATCATTACCGATGCGATACAATCCGAAAGCAAAAAAGCCTTGAATTTGGCAGAAAATAATGTGGTGTATTTCATCCAACCCGAAGCACAAAACAAAACTAACATCAGCATTGACAAAGTCGTGATTTCACAAATTTTGGATCAATTTTACGAATTAAAGATTACGCTTCAAGCTTTTGGAGAAACTGAAAATGAAGTACCACTTTCTGTTTTCAGTAACAATAAAGCCATTGCTAAAACCATTGCAAAATTTGAAAATCAAAAGACAGAAATTGCAATCACCATTCCAAAAAACGATTTCCATGGAAACATTAGTATCGAAGATAATAGCTTAAGCTATGACAACGATTACTATTTAAGCATTTCAAAACCAGAAAAAGCAAATGTAATCGCCATCGGAAATTCAGATAAAAACAATTTCTTAAGTCGTATTTTTACAGCTGATGAGTTTAATTTTCAAAGCACGGAATTGGCTACTTTAGATTACAATCAAATCGAAAATCAAGATGCGATTGTGTTAAATGAATTGGAAGATTTACCAGTTGCTTTAGGAACAACACTAAAATCGTTTTATGAAAAAGGGGGCAATATTGTTTTGATTCCGAATGCGAAAAATACGCCCAGTCTATTAAACGCTTTCGTTAAAAACTTCGGTGGAATGAGCTATTCCCAACTTTCAACTTCTGGAAAACAAATCACGAAAATCAACTTTAATCATCCTTTATACCAAACGGTTTTTGAGAAGAAAGTGACTAATTTTCAATATCCAAATGTGAAAGAAAGCTTCACTTTATCAGGAATTACGAACATTTTACAATACGAAGATAACTCGGTTTTTGTGGGTTCAACTACCAATCGATTAGGAACTTTTTACGCTTTTTCGGCTCCGATTAACAAACAGAATAGTAACTTCCAAAATGCACCTTTAATTGTTCCAACCTTTTACAATATGGGACAAAATCAAGG
>CAZCIV010000362.1:0-1496 GCA_964498595.1 uncultured Flavobacterium sp. | reverse complement strand
TTTGGAAATGGTTTATCATCGCAACACTACTATTTTTAATAACAGAACTACTAATCCAAAAATTTGTAAAATGACGCAAGTTATTCTAAAACAAGCTAAAATTATCGACGCTTCAAGTCCGTTCCACAACCAAGTGATGGACATTAAAATTGAAAACGGCACGATAACTCAAATAGAAAAAGAAATTTCAGCTACTTCAGGTTTTGAAGTGGTGAATATTCCAAATTTACACGTTTCTAAAGGTTGGATGGACAGCTCGGTTTCCTTTGGAGAACCAGGCTACGAAGACCGAGAAACCATAGAAAACGGATTAAAAGTTGCAGCCAAAAGCGGATTTACAGCGGTAGCCTTACAACCGAATTCAAATCCAACCATCGACAATCAAGCACAAGTACGATTTGTATTGGATAGAGCTAAAAATCAAGCGACAACTTTATATCCCATCGGAGCTTTAACCAAAGGTAGCGAAGGAACTGATTTAGCGGAATTATTCGACATGAAAAACGCTGGAGCAATCGCTTTTGGTGATTACAAAAAAGCGTTACAAAATGCCAATCTTCAAAAAATTGCGTTGCAATACGTACAAGATTTCGACGGTATGTTAATTGCTTTTTGTCAAGATAGTACGTTAAAAGGAGTTGGAATTGCAAATGAAGGTGTGATTAGTACAAAACTAGGTATGAAAGGAATCCCTGCTTTAGCAGAAGACTTGCAAGTGGCACGTAACTTATTTTTATTAGAATACACAGGCGGAAAATTACACATTCCAACCATTTCAACGCAAGGAAGTATCAAATTAATCAAAGAAGCAAAAGCAAAAGGATTACAAGTAACTTGTAGTGTTGCTGTTCATAATTTAGTCTTAAATGACGAAATGTTAATGGGATTTGACACTAGATACAAAGTATTGCCTCCATTACGCGAAGAAGCAACAAGAAAAGCTTTAGTAGAAGCAGTTCTAGACGGAACGATTGATTGCATCACTTCCGACCATAATCCGTTAGATATCGAACACAAGAAATTAGAATTTGATTTAGCGAAAGATGGAACCATCGGTTTAGAAAGTGTTTTTGGTGCTTTACTAACTATTTTGCCACTTGAAGTTGTAGTTGAAAAATTAAATGCTAATAAGTTGGTTTTTAATACTGAAAATCCATCATTAGCAATTGGTAATAAAGCTGATATTTCTATATTCACTAAAGAAGATAATTGGGTATTTGGAAAAGAAAACATTCTTTCAAAATCTAAAAATTCAGCTTTTCTAGGACAAAAAATGAAAGGAAAAGCAATAGGAATTTATAATAATGGACAACTAATTATAAACTCATAATTTAAGTATCATGAACGAAATTGAACAAGGAAAACAAACGGCAATAGTTAGTTATTTGACTATCATTGGAACCATAATAGCTATATTTATGAACAACGAAACGAAGAATTCTTTTGCTAGTTTTCATATTCGTCAAGCATTAGGAATTTTTCTAACTTTCTTTTTA
>CAZCIV010000361.1:0-3224 GCA_964498595.1 uncultured Flavobacterium sp. | reverse complement strand
ACGCCTGTTGGAACATCCATCGGATTTTGGGTAATGAAATACACTCCAATTCCTTTCGAACGAATTAATTTCACAATCGTTTCAATTTGATTTAATAAAGCCTTACTTGCTTCGTCAAAAATCAAATGGGCTTCGTCTATAAAAATTACTAATTCTGGTCGTCCCGCATCGCCTTGTTCGGGCATGGTATTATAAATTTCGGCTAACAAACTCAACATGAAAGTCGAAAATAATTTCGGTTTGTCTTGAATATCGGTCAAACGCATGATGTTAACGTAACCATTTCCGTTTTCGTCAATTCGCATTAAATCTTGAATATCGAATGATTTTTCGCCAAAGAATAATTCCGCACCTTGTTGTTCTAGTTCAATGATTTTTCTTAATATAGAACCTGTTGTACTTGTTGAAATTCTTCCGTATTCGGCTTCAAATTCAGGTTTACCATCTTCCGTAGCATATTGCAATACTTTTTTAAAGTCTTTCAAATCCAATAATGGCAAACTATTATCATCGCAATATTTAAAAATGATAGAAACTACGCCAGATTGCGTATCATTTAAATCTAAAATTCGAGAGAATAAAACGGGTCCAAATTCAGAAACTGTAGCTCGTAGTCGAACACCATTTTGTTCAGAAATGGTCATTAATTCTACAGGAAAACCTTTCGTTTCATAAGGAATCGAAATTTTAGCATGACGTTCGGTGATAAACGATTTTTCTTCGCCAGGCATTGCAATTCCAGAAAAATCACCTTTAATATCCATCATTAAAACCGGAATTCCATTTTGCGATAATTGTTCCGATAACACTTGAATAGTTTTGGTTTTTCCAGTTCCGGTAGCACCCGCAATTAATCCGTGACGGTTTAAGGTTTTTAATGGAATGTTCACATGCGTATTTGGAACCGCTTCGCCATCTAAAATTCCACCACCTAATGTGATAAATTCGCCTTTACAAGCGTAACCTTCGTTTATATGTTTGCTAAAATCTTCTGTCTTGCTCATTTTGATGTATTTTGAATTTCAAATGTAGTTAAAATCCAATCAAATTTCAAGAGCAAGAACAAGCGCAATTTCAAGTTCAAAAATTAATTTATAACTCCATATATCTAAATTCTAACTTCCAAATCGTATCTTTGCCCACTATTTTAATTTGAGATGTTACAGAAAGAAGTTCAATTAGCGGTTGAAAAAGGCGAAATGTTGCCTTTAATGGAGGAGTTTTACACGATTCAAGGTGAAGGTTATCATACAGGAACGGCAGCTTATTTCATTAGAATTGGCGGTTGCGATGTAGGTTGCCATTGGTGTGATGTGAAAGAAAGTTGGAATGCGGAATTACATCCTCCAACTAATACCGATTTAATTGTTGCCAATGCCAAAAAATACGCTGACACTGTTGTAGTAACTGGTGGTGAACCTTTGACTTGGGATATGACTTTATTAACATCAAAGTTAAAAGAGCAAAATTTAAAAGTACATATTGAAACTTCTGGAGCTTACGAGGTTTCAGGAACTTGGGATTGGTTTTGTTTATCGCCAAAGAAAAATAAATTACCTGTTCAAAGTGCGTACGATATTGCTAACGAATTAAAAGTAATCATCTTCAACAAACACGATTTCATTTTTGCCGAAGAACAAGCGGCTAAAGTAAATCCAAACGCGATTTTGTTCCTACAACCGGAATGGAGCAAAAAAGAAGAAATGACTCCTTTAATTGTGGATTATGTAATGAACAATCCGAAATGGCGAGTTTCGTTGCAAACTCATAAATATTTGAATATTCCATAAGTTTTGCTCGCAAAGACGCTAAGCCGCAAAGGATAAATCTTTTCTTTGTGAATCTTTGTGCAAAAACTTTGTGGTACTTTGTGTAACAAAAACTTTAAATTATATTTTTGAAAGCTTCGCTAAATAATCAAAATGCTTCCCTTCTAAAATCAATTCACATTCCAAACCATTTGCAATTGCTGCATTTTGTAGCGTGTTATAATCCAAATATAACCAATCAAAAGTGTCTTCGGTTTCTTCTTTATATTGAATCGTAAAAGTTAATTCGCCATAATAACCATTCGCCGGAACTTCGTAAGCGCCATCTTTGTCTTGGTCGTACATATAAATTAAGTCGGAACTATCAATTAGAATTTGTCCGCCTTCGTTTAAAAGCGATTTTAGTTTTTGCAAGAACTTCGAAATTTGATTCATTTTTCCGAAAATTCCAGTTCCGTTCATCAAAAGAAGAATAGTGTCGAATTTCTCTGAAGTCTTTAAATCCAAAACATCCGAAACTTTACAGTTTTTCAAACCTCTTAATTCACAAGCTTTAATCGCATTTTCCGAAATATCAATTGCGGTAACATCAAAACCTTTTTCTTGCAAATACAAAGCGTGACTTCCAGCACCGCAACCTACATCTAACACTCTCCCTTTAACTAATTGCAACGCTTTTTGTTCCAATTTTGGCATGTCTTTAAAATCACGAAACAAATACGAAACGCTCATTTCATCAGCTTCCGAAATAGAAGTTTCTGTGATTAAATCTTCGGGAGAATTATTCGTTTGGTAATCTAAAATGGCTTTTCCGAAAAGGTCTTTCATGGTATGTATTTCAAAATTCAACATTCGTTATTCTAAATTCGAAATTCAAAATCGTAACTTTGCAGTAGAAAATTCATAAAATGCTAAAGCCAAATTTAAACGAACTCGGAAAACTTGCCAAAGATACACATATCGAAACCAAAAAGTATTTTGACAAGTTAAAAAAGAAAACACCAAAGAATTTGGATTATGTAATGCAAGATTTACACGATGCCGAATTCAAAAAAACGGATTGTTTAGAGTGTGCCAATTGTTGCAAAACAACTGGACCGTTATTTACATCGGCTGATATTGAACGAATTTCAAAGAGTTTCCGTCAAAAACCACAACAATTTATAGACCAATATCTTCGCATAGATGAAGATAACGATTATGTATTAAAAAGTGTACCGTGTACGTTTTTAGACAGCGACAACAAATGTTTCATCTACGATGTTCGTCCAAAAGCCTGTAGAGAATTTCCACATACCGACAGAAAGAAGTTCCAACAAATCTCAGATTTAACTTTGAAAAATGTAGCGATTTGTCCAGCAGCATTTAATATTGTGGAGAAAATGAAGGAGAAGTTGCCTCTTTAAAGAGTGTTCAGTGTTCAGTTGAAAGTGTTCAGTTTTGTTCGCAATTTTG
>CAZCIV010000360.1:0-3227 GCA_964498595.1 uncultured Flavobacterium sp. | reverse complement strand
TTAAATTACTTAATCATTATTACCCTTAAATAAATTTATTGTTTTGGTTACATATTAACCTGTTTTAGAATTAGAATGTTCGGTATTATTTAATGAAAATTTGTTTTTTAATATTTTCATATCCTCACTTACTTTTCTATCCAGGACTTTAGCATAATGTTGTGTTGTTCTTAGATTTTTATGTCCTAGCATTTTACTAACACTTTCAATAGGCACACCATTAGTTAAAGTTACTGTTGTTGCAAAGGTGTGTCGGGCAATGTGAAAAGTTAGTTCTTTATTTATTTTGCAAATTGCAGCAATTTCTTTTAGATAGGCATTCATTTTTTGATTTGATAAAATAGGAAGAAGTCTACCTTGAATCATACATTGATCATGATTCTCATATTTATCAATTATCATTTGTGTTACCGGAAGAATTGGAATTTTTGAAGCTGATTCTGTTTTTTGTCTGTGGGTAAAAATCCATTTTTCTCCATCAATACCAATGCTTATATGCTCTTTAGTTAGGTTTTTGACATCTATATAAGCTAAACCAGTAAAGCAGCTAAAAAGGAATATATCGCGAACTAATGAAAGTCGTTCTGATTTTAAATCTTTTTCAATAATAGATTGAATTTCTTTTTCTGTTAAAAAAACTCTTTCTACTTCTTTAACTTTCGATTTATAGTTAGCAAATGGGTTTTTATCAATCCAGTCATTGGCCAAACATATTTTAATTATCTTATTAAAATTTTTGATGTATTTAACGGCAGTATTGTTATTACAATTTCTTACACTTCTAAGCCAAAACTCATAATCAGATATAAAAGCATGGTCTATTTTGGTTATATCGATATCAGAAATTTTATACTTCCATTGCATGAATTCAATTGTATGACTTAAAGATGTTGTATATCTTTCTAATGTACCTGGAGCATATTCTTTTCCAATAAGCTCTTTAATTCTATTGTTGTGGTCCTTGAAAATAGGGACTAATGTTCTAACATTTCTATCAGTTCCTTGCAGTTTTGCTTTAATTACAGATGAGGTAGCCTGTTCTTTATCTTTTAAGACTTCATGATGAGCCTCATAAACTTGTTGTTCTAAAGTTTTTAAATAAGCATTTAGTGATTTAGTTTCAATACTATTCCCAGAAACTTTTTGAAGTTTGTTATCCCATTTATCAGGATGAATGCTTCTTTTAGCAGAAATTTCTTTGGGTACACCGTCAATTGTTATTCTTAAATAAATTGGAGCAGTTCCGTCGGATTTGATTTTGTTTTTCTTGATAAAGAAAAGCAAGTTGAATGTTCTGTTCATATTGGTAACTTTTAAGGTTATAAAATTATCTTTAAAAATTACTTGAATCAAGATGTTCAAAAGTTGAACTCCTTATTAAACAAGTATTTCAGCTTGTTTTTAGTGACCCTTTTTAATAAAAAAAAGTAAGGTCACTAAATAGGTCACTGATAGAATACTTTTAAATGCATTTAAATGATATTGTTACCAAAGCAAAAACGCTGTAAAACATTAGTTTTACAGCGTTTTGATGTTTAATGGGACTTGCCCAGCGGAGGAAGAGGAACAAACACCCACTTTTTCAATACATATCAAATCTTACTAAAACAACCGTTAAACCTTATAAAATAAGGGTTTTTTAATATATCATAGTTAAGTAAAATTAAGTGAATTATAAATAAAAATAGACAATGTGGGGATTATGTGGGGATAATTTTGTATCTTTAAACTATTGAAATACATAATAATTCCGTACCAATGGCAACTATTAACTACCTCATCAAAGGAGAAAAAAACGCAACAAACATACTTTTGCGTTTCAAAAATGGCAGAAAATTTGACTTAACAGCTTCAACCGATTTAAAGGTAGAACCTAAAAGATGGAGTGCTGCAAAGCAAAAAGTCAAACTTACAAACGATGATAAGTCCAAGGACGTTATTAATAACAAACTCGCAGAGCTTGAAAAATTCATATTTGATGAGTTCAATTCCGATAACAGCAAAGGAGAATACATCGACAAACACTGGTTAAGAAAAAAAATAGCTAATTTCTTCAATAGACCTATTGATGAAACCGCTATTGATGAAGTATTTTTTATTCCGTTCATGGTAACCTTTATTAAAAATGCTCCATCAAGGATAATTAAAGGCAAAAACAAGCCAATTGCCAAAGGAACAATTACAAAGTACAACACAACACAAAGAAAGCTAGAAGAGTACGAGAAACGCTTTAAAACGAAGCTAAAATTTACCGATTTAGATTTAACCTTTTATGATAGGTTCGTAAACTTCTTATCACAAGAACAAAAAATAAATTTAGGTACTATCGGAAATTACATTGGTACACTAAAAACAATTGCCAGAGATGCAAAATTGAAAGGCTTGCCGGTACATCCACACATCGAGCATCCAAACTTTTTTGTTCCTAAAATTACAGCTGATAGTATTTACTTGAATGATGATGAAATAAATAAAATATTCAATCACGATTTTA
Organism: uncultured Flavobacterium sp.; assembly: GCA_964498595.1. GTDB lineage: Bacteria > Bacteroidota > Bacteroidia > Flavobacteriales > Flavobacteriaceae > Flavobacterium. The sequence goes on along the minus strand of CAZCIV010000360.1, from coordinate 733 downwards.
AAGGAGTAGAAAGACTAGAAAACACAAGAGATTTATTTATTATTGGATTGCGTACAGGATTGAGAATTTCAGATTTTTTAAGGTTAAAAGATGCCAATATCAAAAATGGCTATATTGAAATTGAAACGCAAAAAACAGGGCAAACAGTTACTATTCCACTCCACAAGCAAGTAAAAGCAATTTTAGAAAAAAGAAACGGATTTCCAAGAGCTATTTCGGACCAGAAATTTAATGAGCATGTAAAAGATGTTTGTGAAGAAGTAGGATTTAAAGAAAAAGTTCAAGGTTCTAAAATCAATAAGAAAACAAAACGTAAAGAAGAAGGTTTATATCACAAGTACGAATTAGTTACTTCACACATTTGTAGAAGAAGTTTTGCAACCAATCTATATGGGAAACTTGATAATTTAACCATAATGGGTATTACAGGACATCAAACAGAAACTCAATTTTTAAAGTACATCAAAATCACTAATACAGAAAAAGCAGAAAAACTAAAAGAGTACTGGAACAAGCAAAACGAAGAACAGGAAATTGAAGAGAAAAAAATGAAAGTAGTTAAGTAAGATAAAGTTTACTATATTTAACTTTTTAATTTTGTATGAAAAGTGTTAATTCGTTTATAAAAGCTTTAAGCGCAAATTATTATTTTGAATTTCTTACTGATGCTATTGCTGAAGAAATTGATTTTCATAGATATTTTTTACCAGTTAATTATCAAAGTCATTATTAT
>CAZCIV010000359.1:0-3237 GCA_964498595.1 uncultured Flavobacterium sp. | reverse complement strand
TGTTTTTGAAAACTATTTTCTAAAAAAAGGAGTTGTGCAACAGTTACCGATGTTATAGGCAGTAATATCTCTATGCTCCTATTGCTAAAAGTTTGGCTTCTAGTTCCTCAATTGACGACCATTCTGTGCAATTAATAGGTGTTTCGCTTTCGAAATTGATTAATGCTTTAAGAAGAGTTTCAACAGTATTAAAAAAATCAGGGTTTTCATCAAGTTTTTTTAAAGCATTATATGGTTTTTCTTCATCTGCTATTTCACCAAAATAGGCTTTTTCAAAATTTGGAAGTGAAGCTAAGAGTCGAGTAGAAGTCCCTGCCGGTTTTGAATTTATAGCCTCCAAAATATTTGGATTATTACCCCAAGCAGGATTAGCCATTTCTTTTCCTTTTTTAGTTGTAATTCTTGGTAAATCACAATCGTGAAGAACAGAATAATCTGAACCAAAATGATTAAGAATTTTAATTAGAGATACTATTGTAGCTTTTCCTCGAGCTCTAATTATATTACTATTATTATACAAATCAGGTTTTTGTCGTTTAATATAATTGAAAGCAGTATATTCTGTATCTCCTTCTACAACTATTACTTTACCACCAAAGAAGAATTCTGCAACATAAGGGTCGCACAAATTAAGTAATTTCAAGTTTCTTTTATCTTCATCATCTAAGTTAACCCTATCAGGTCTAAACACAGTGGTTCCAATAATATCACCATTATCTTTTTTTTCAACTTTAATAATGGTTGTATTATCTTTTGAAAAATCTATAAAAATTGGTGAATGAGTTGTAACCATAACTTGCCAATTACCAGTTGCAGGTAATTCATATAGTAAATTACAAGCTTCTCTTATAGCATTTGGATGTAAACATAATTCAGGTTCATCAATTAGTAGTAAATGAGGTCTGTTTATTGCACCTTCAGGTTTATCTTTTTGGTTGTTTTCCGAAATGAATTTTAGTGCTGTCCATAGTAAAGTTCTACGTGCACCGCTTCCTTGTCTATCGATTGTGCTTAAATACCCATCTTCTGGTCCCATTAATAACTGTGTATCTGCCTTAAATAGATTAATTGCATTGTCTAAATTATCTTCGGCTTTAGCGTCAAAATCGATTTTGTAGTTTGGAAATACCTTGCTTATAAGTGTTGTTAATTCTTGATTTACTTCATCTATTTGCTCTTTTGTCTCATCAAGAATCTTCTTCTGTAATTCTTTAACTTGTCTTATTAGCCTTTGATAATCATTTTCTTCTTCGCCTTCTTCGTTTGGATTTTTATAATTTTTAACTCTTTCAGTCAAAGCCTGCATAATTAAATTCTTAATTGCATCTGCTTGTTTTTCTGGCGAGTCAAATGCATCTACTTTATGCGGTTCAGGTCTCCTTGAATTTGCGACATTTGGCGCACCCCAAGGGACATTATCACTCCATTCACTTAATTCTACATCAAATCCTTGTCTTTTAGGTTTTCCTACACTTTCCCAAATAAATTTTTCCTTAACTATTAAATCTCCGTTTTCTTGAGTCTCTATCCATTTTTCACCAGGAGCATTATCATAAACTCTTGTATGAATTTCGATTTCAGGTAAATTTTCCGGGTCGATTTTATTATGTGGAAAATCCTCTAAGCTCAAGTTTGCTTTATTTGAACCTTGGGACATAGCTAATTCGTAAGCTTTAAGGATTGAACTTTTTCCTACATTGTTTGCTCCAACCAAAACAACTATATCATTTAAATCGATTTCTACAGGTGTACTTCCTATACATCTATAATTTTTGATAATTAGTTTTGTAAGTTTTGGTTTTGGAACTTCAGGATTTTCTGAGACTAAAGATACTTCTTCAATCTTCTTTGTCTTTGCCATTGTATATTGAGTTTTCTTGGTTATTATTGCCTATAACGGACGGAAAAAGTATTTGCGAAGGGCGGGCTAAATTGGACAAAAAGTTCAATTTCGACCGAACGAAGCAAATTGCTTTTTCAGATTACCAAATTACAAAAAAAAGTAATATGAAAAGCAAGTTGCGACTAAATGCAACAAACCTTTCTACTTGGTTTCAACCCCGCCTTTTGCAAATACTATGTTAGGCGATGTTTTCTTTTTTTATCCAATCATTAATTAACTTTATTGTTCCAGTATGGTTTCTATTTAACATATTTGGCTGAGTTAATGAGCTCCTAGAAATTAACCTTTTTTGTATACCGTCAAAATCTGTTAAAATAGTATCTCCATCAAAATTAACTACATATTCATTAATAAATCCTACAGCTTCTAAAATACTTTCGCTTTTTTCAGGACTAAACCTAGAATATGTTAATCTTAGTGGTTCATCGTCTAGTTTAGTTTTAAATAGTGTCCATGCAATAGCTTCTGGATGTGTTTGATTATATCTTATCTTGATATCCAAAGGAGAAGACACATAAATAAAAGCTTTTCTGATATGTGGAACTATACTCAATAACTCTATTGTTTCAGCTTCTAATTTAGAACCAATGGCAGGACTAATTTTTTGCATATTTGGAATATCTTCATCTAATATTAGTAATCCTTTTAATTCCTCAATCCATGGAGCACCCTCATGTTCACGATATTTTGTAAACTCGTCATATACTGCTTTAGATACAACAATTGGAACTCCATAATCACAATGCCAATCGCTTACATGAACTAAATTCAATATTGCAAAATAATCATGATTTGTTGTTGGTTTAATTCGTATTGAACCGTATCCGCCAGATATCATTTTTTGTTTACCGACAGGACCTAGAACTTTTACTACTTTATCAAAAACTGAGTAAAATCCTTCCACATTTCTAATACCCTCAAGTAAATTTTCTCTACCTTCATCAGTCCATACCTGACCGGGTATTTTCGGAGTCCAATCAGTAAGGAAGAAATCTTTGAATTTAATAATTTGTCTAGTTTTTATTTCATTATCATTATTATGAAGTTTATTCCAAAATTGCTCTGATGATTCCATTACAATTTCCCCATTAATTACAGATTTTGCTCTTAATTTCAAGGTGTCATAAATACGATAATATCCAAACGTATCATCTATTAATTTCTGAAAAAAAAATCTCTTGCTTTGTTCTAACATAATGTTTGGTTTAAAATATCGCCTAACGGAAAAGGGCTTTGCGAGGTGCGGGCTACTGCAACCGAAATTTCAAGATATAACCATACGCTAGCAAAAACTTTTTCCATTTTTTAAAATTACGAAAAAACTAAAAAATGGA
>CAZCIV010000358.1:0-3243 GCA_964498595.1 uncultured Flavobacterium sp. | reverse complement strand
AAAAACATAAAAGCATTTAATTTTGATGGTGTAAACTGCATATTCTATTGATTTTGTTGTAAAAATACAAAAAATACTATGCATTCCTACTATTTTTTTATTTGTTAAATTTTTGTTAAATATTAGTACTATGCGTAACATAATACCTGCTTTTGGACTTATCTTTGTATAAGAAAATAATAGGTAATCTAATTTTCAATCATCAAATCAATCAATGCGCAAGCAAAAAGAATCAAAAAATGAACAGTCTAATTAAAAAAAACAAGGGGAATTATGAACATTGAAAACACTAAAGCACAAATGCGTAAAGGTGTTTTAGAATTCTGTATCTTATCCGTTTTAAAAGAAAAAGATGCATATACTTCTGAAATATTGGATACGCTAAAGAATGCTAAATTACTAGTTGTGGAAGGCACCGTTTACCCACTTCTAACAAGATTAAAAAACGATGGATTATTGAATTATCGTTGGGAAGAATCCACATCGGGTCCACCGAGAAAATATTACGGATTAACCGATGAAGGCAAAGAATTTTTACAAGAATTAAATGGCACCTGGAAAGAATTATCAGATGCAGTAAACATAATAACAAGTCAAAACTAAAGGTCATGAACAAAACAATAAGTATAAATTTAGGAGGTTTTTTCTTTCACATCGATGAAGATGCCTATCAAAAATTATCGCGTTATTTTGATGCGGTGAAACGTTCACTTTCGCCTGATGGAAGAGACGAAATCATGAAAGATATAGAAAGTCGCATCGCCGAATTATTCCAAGAGCGCATACAAAACGAAAAACAAGTCATTGGTTTAGTAGAAATTGACACTGTAATTGGAATCATGGGACAACCAGAAGATTACAAAATTGATGACGAGAAATCAACTTATCAATCAAGTTCATCATCTTCCACAAATTTCTATTATCCTTCAAAAAGATTATATCGTGATAAAGAAAATGGAATGCTTGGTGGTGTGATGGCCGGTTTAGGACATTATCTTGGAATTGATACTTTATGGTTACGTATCATAATGGTTATCTTATTCTTCGGATTTGGAACAGGTTTGTTTGTTTATATTGTGTTATGGATTTTAGTTCCAGAAGCGGTTACCACAACTCAAAAATTAGAAATGAAAGGTGAGCCGATAACCATCTCAAACATCGAAAAAAAAGTAAAGGAAGGTTTTGACGATATTACTTCTAAGTTTAGTAATATCGACCATGAGAAAATCGCAAACACAGCAAAATCTGGAGCTACTAGAATTGGTTCTACTATTGAAGAAGTTATCACAACTATCTTTAAAGTATTCGCCAAAATAATTGGAGCTTTTATAGTGTTTTTCTCTGGAATGGGATTGTTAGCAATCATCATAACGAGTATCATCATGATATTTTCGTCAACAATGCCTGATAATTACATTTTAAACAACATTCAAACACCAATTGGTCTTGAAACACCACTATGGGCTCAAGGAATGCTTTTATTATTAGGTTTTGGAATTCCGTTGTTTTTCTTGCTGATTTTAGGATTAAAACTAATCGTAAACAACTTAAGATCAATCGGAAATTATGTAAAATATAGTTTGTTAGCAGTATGGTTAATCGCAGTTGGAATCATAATTTCATTAGGAATTAATGAAGCTTCACAATTAGCATTTGAAGGAAAATCGGTTCAAAAAGAAGTGATTGCAATTGCGCCAACCGATACATTGAAAATCAAATTCAAGAACAATGATTTTTACTCGAAAAGCAATTACAGACATCACGATTTCAAAATAACACAAGACGAAGGTGATAACGAAATTATTTATTCGAATAATGTTTCTATTGAAATTAAGTATACAGATGAAGCAACTCCTTACATGTTAATTGAGAAATTAGCGAACGGAAAATCAACTTCACAAGCTAAGAAAAGAGCTGAAAAAATCAAATACAATTACAAAATCGAAGGAAACACAATCGTTTTAGATAATTATTTGTTAACTGCTGTTGAGAATAAATTCAGAGGTCAAGAAGTAGAGATTTATTTGTACTTACCAAAAGGAACCATCTTCAAAACTGACGAAAGTTACAGCAATTACGATAGAAGTGATTACGACTTTTTCGATGAAAGTGAATATGATACAAAAAATCCGGTTTACCGTGTAGATTCTGATAAAATAAAATGTTTAAATTGTTTAGCGGAAGAAAACAGTGAAAACACTGACTCTTCTTCAACAATATATTATGACGATAATGGTGTTTTGATAAAAAAAGAGGTTAAAGTAAATGAAACCGATTCTACAAAAACAAAAGAAATCATTACTATAAAAACTAAATAAGAAACTACTAAAAATTTAAAACATGAAAACGACTTTAAAATTAGTTGCACTTTTACTAACCATAACCTTAACTTCTTGTACAGGAAATTTAAACTTAGGCGATGGTATTGATGGAAGTGGTAATGTAGTTACCGAAAAAAGAACTATTGAAGCTCCTTTTACTAAAATTCTGGCTAGCACAGGCGTGGAAGTAATCTTGGAACAAGGAACACCAACAGAAGTTGAAGTAGAAGTTGACGATAATTTAATACAATATGTTGTAACTAAAGTCGAAAATGGAACTTTAATCGTAAAAATTGATGGCAATATTAACACCCTAGAAAGCGCAATTGTTCGTGTAAAAACGAATACAATTGATGGTTTAGAATCGTCAAGCGGATCTAGCATTCGTACAATTAACAAGTTAAGAGGAACAACTTTACACTTAAAATCGAGCAGCGGAAGTACAATTAATGCCGATTTAGAATACGAAAAAGTAAATTGCGAATCTACTAGCGGAAGCGAAATTAAAGTAAGTGGAAAAACATTAGCATTAGAAACAAAATCGTCAAGTGGAAGCGAAATTGAAGCACAAGATTTAGCAGCAAACGAAATATTTGCACAATCAACAAGCGGAAGTAGTACTATCGTAAATCCAATTGTATTGTTAAATGCAAAAGCTTCAAGCGGAAGTTCTATTGATTATGTTAAAGAACCAAAAAAAGTGGTAAAAGAAGAAACTTCTGGCGGAAGTGTGAGTTTTAACTAATTAACAAATAATTAGTATATAATTAACAGCTTTATTTTTAGCATTTTATAATTTTACAAAACAAACTAAAATTCAACTCTTATGATTAAGCTAATAATTCAAGTCGTAGAATTTGTTTTTACATTGGTGGTAAATCTTATCGAATCCATTATATAATACTAAAGCATCAGTTAAAAC
>CAZCIV010000357.1:0-3268 GCA_964498595.1 uncultured Flavobacterium sp. | reverse complement strand
CTTTAAAGAGTGTTCAGTGTTCAGTTGAAAGTGTTCAGTTTTGTTCGCAATTTTGAAATGCTGTTAGGAATCTCTTATGGTGTCTTTATTCTATTTCAAAAATTCTTTTAAAATTAGTTTCAAGTTTATTTTTCTTACGCCACATGTAAAAACGACTAGAGACAATTAAACCGAATATAAATAGGTTTATTATTTGAAATGCTTTTAAAGAAGCAGATTGTGAGCAAAGAATTAAATTGAATACAAGAATTCCAAAAATTGGCATAAATTTCAACCAATAATAATTAAATCCAATAGGTTTAACTTCATAAATTATTTCAGTTTCTTCATTATTTTTTGGATTAATTTCTCCTGAAATAGTATATGGTGTTGGAAATAAAGTTGCGTTTTCAGTAAGTTTAAATTTAGTTTTATCGAATGTTCCAAAAAACGACTTTTCAGATTCTCCAGATATTGTTATTACAGCAAATGGAGTTCCTTTAATTTTTGGATTTCCTAGTTTTGTATTTTTATTTAAACGTTCTGTAAATTCTGTTATGTTAATTTTTGAAATCATTTTATTTACTTTGATTTTGTTTTAATTCATCAATCATTCATCTAAAATCACCATTAACTTATCAAATTGTGGAGAAAATGATGGAGAAGTTGCCTTTGTAGTTATCTTTCGAAATATAAAGTGTCAATCTCTTTTAAAAAGTTTCCAAAATTGTCATATTTGTAAAATTTTGTTTTCTTTTGATAACCAGCATTCATTATTTTGACGGAATCCGTAACTTCTTCATCCATAATTAATTTGTTGATGTGTGGATTTTTAGAAGAATATTCTATTTTGTAGAAGTTATTTATTTTGATGTATGGATTTTTATCTCTACTTATTCTTCCAACATACATTTTATTTTCGATGAAAAAACTATAGACGAAACTTGAACCTCCTTTGTTTCCATAGTCAATTCTATTGATTTTACCGACGGTTGTTTGTTTGAATTTTTCTAATTCATTATTTTTTTGATTACTGTGGTAAGTTAAATATGCTAAAATTATACCGATAATAGTTAATACAATAAAGAATTTAATATCGTTTTTCATTTTAAATTATTTTTTATTATTTCAGCTTCCATCATCCAGCTTCCATCATCCAACATCACTCGTAAATCAAATACTTTTTTCTCACTTCCTTAAACTGTTCCAAACCTTCTTGCCAAGTTTTTCTAATTTCTTTTTCGGTCATGCCGGCTTCAATTTGTTCGCGGAGTTTTTTGGTTCCGGCTAATTTGGTAAAGAAATCAGTGAAGAAAACGGTTTTGTCTGCAGTGTTTTCGTAAGCTTTCAATAACCATTTTAATTCCATTCGGTGCACTTTTCTAATCTCGGTTAAATCTTCGCCAAAACACACTTTTCCATTATGGACTGGGTCTTTCGCTCCAAAATTAGGTTTCGGAGTAAAGCTAAAATCAAATTCGCTTTCTGGTAAAAATGGCGAACCATAAATTTGGAATTGTTTCTCTGTTCCGCGACCTAAACTAACATTCGTACCTTCAAAAAAGCACAAACTCGCATACAAATTAATCGATTGATCGTTTGGTAAGTTTGGAGAAGGTTTCACAGGCAAACTATATTTCATATCGTGCGAATAGTTCAAACAAGGCGCTACTTTCAAATTGCATTGCAAACTATCTTTCAGCCATTTTTCTCCGTTAATCATTTTTGCGTATTCACCAATCGTCATGCCATGCAAAACTGGAATTTCATGCATCCCAACAAAACTCTTATGTTCTTTTTCTAAAATCGGACCATCAATAATAGTTCCATTCGGATTTGGTCGGTCTAAAACTAAAAGCGGAATATTGTTTTCTGCACAAGCTTCCATCACATAATGCAACGAAGATATATAAGTGTAAAATCGCGCGCCAACATCTTGCAAATCAAAAACCAAAATATCAATTCCTTCTAGTTGCTCAGGTTTTGGCTTTTTGTTGTTTCCGTAAAGGGAAATAATCGGTAAATTCGTTTTGGTGTCTTTTCCGTCAACAATCAATTCGCCAGCATCAGCCGTTCCTCTAAAACCGTGTTCAGGCGCATAAATTTTCTGAAGATTGATGTTTTGTTCGATTAAAAAATCAACCAAATGCTTCTCTTTCGAAAGAATTCCCGTCTGATTCGTAACTATTCCTGCGCGTTTGTCTTTTAATAAAGGCAAATAACTTTCAAAGTTTTCGGCACCCGTTTTAAAAGTAACATCTGTTGATGTAGAAGTCAAAGTTACATTATCAGCATTCGGTTTTAGCTGCGGAATAGTCTTTTTACTACTTCCACACGAAATGGAAAGTGTAAGTAAGCCAATTAATATTGCAAATCTATATATATTGTATTTCATAACTATTTTTAATCTGTGTAAATCTGTGTAATCTGTGGCAAAAACTTTATGTATATTTGCCTTAATTATAATTTTTAAAACCTTGAATTTAGAATATTTCATAGCCAAAAGACTAATTGCTGCTAAAAGTTATAAAAGTAGTATTTCTTCGCCAATTATAAAAATTGCGATTACGGCAATTGCCATCGGAATTATTATGATGATTATGGCGGTGGCTACGGGTGTAGGACTTCAAGATAAAATTCGCGAGAAAGTTTCTGCTTTCAACGGACATATTATTATTTCTAATTTCGACGATAATCAATCGCAAGTCACTACCGAACCGATTTCTATCAATCAAAGTTTTTATCCTAAATTCAAAAATGTAGAAGGAATTAGTCATGTGCAAGCCGTAGCTAGTAAAGCCGGAATCATTCGCACAGAAAAAGCTTTCGAAGGCATCATATATAAAGGTGTTGGTAAGGATTATAATTTCACCAATCTGGAAGAATATTTAGTCAATGGTAAAATCCCAAATCTAAAGTCCGAATTAAATACCGAAGTTTTGATTTCGGAATACTTAGCAAAACGACTACAATTAAAAGTAGGCGATAAGTTTCTGACTTTTTTTATGAAAGACAACGGAAAACTTCCCAACAAAAGAAACTTCTTAATTACCGGAATTTTCAATTCAGGTTTTCAAGAATTCGATGCTACTTATATAATAGGAGATATTCGCCACGTGCAACTCATCAATAAATGGCAACCAACAGAAGTTGGGGCATTCGAAGTTTTCGTAGATGATTTTTCAAAAATCAAAGAGAAAGGCGAGGAAGTTTACAAAGAAATTCCGCCTACATATAATAGTATCACCATCGAAGAAAAGTATTACAGTATTTTCGAATGGCTAAAATT
>CAZCIV010000356.1:0-3288 GCA_964498595.1 uncultured Flavobacterium sp. | reverse complement strand
GCAAAAGGAAGAATCCAAATCATGATTGATAAAGGCATGGACAACAAAAACCGTGTTCTTCAAGGATTAATCGATAAAGCTAACAAACGTATTGCAGAAATCCGTTCAGGTGAAAAACCAGCTTTACGTCCAGATGCAAATGCAAAATATTATGCTGAAGTGGTAGTAGATTTGGATCAAATTGCGGAACCAATGATTGCTGACCCAGATGTAAATAACAAAGACGTTTCAAAACGTTATACTCATGATACGATTCGTCCACTTTCTTTCTACGGAGGTGATAAAAAAGTTGATTTAGGATTCATCGGTTCTTGTATGGTTCACAAAGGAGATATGAAAATCTTAGCTCAGATGTTGAAAAACATCGAAAAACAACAAGGTAAAGTAGAGTTCAAAGCGCCTTTAGTGGTTGCTCCTCCTACGTACAACATCGTTGACGAATTAAAAGCAGAAGGTGATTGGGAAGTATTACAAAAATATTCAGGTTTCGAATTTGATGATAATGCGCCAAAAGCAGTAGCTCGTACAGAATACGAAAATATGTTGTACTTAGAGCGTCCAGGTTGTAACCTTTGTATGGGGAACCAAGAAAAAGCATCTAAAGGAGATACGGTTATGGCGACATCAACTCGTTTGTTCCAAGGTCGTGTTGTAGAAGACTCTGCAGAGAAAAAAGGGGAATCTTTATTATCATCTACTCCAGTTGTAGTATTGTCAACTATTTTAGGAAGAACACCTTCAATTGAAGAATATAAAAAAGCGGTAGAAGGAATCAACTTAACTAAGTTTGCTCCATCGCATAAATTGTTAGTAGGATAATTAAACCTATAATATCAAAATGAAAAGCTCAAGTTTTACTTGGGCTTTTTTGTTTTTATCTGTTCAATTTTTTGTAAATTAGTGGGATTAAATAACAAACAAAATAAATTACTATGGCATTTGATATTGAAATGATTGAAAAAGTGTACGCCACCATGGCAGAACGAGTAGATAAAGCTCGCGACATAGTTGGACGTCCATTGACTTTGTCCGAGAAAATTTTGTATTCGCATCTTTGGGAAGGAATGCCAACGCAAGCCTTCACCAGAGGAAAAGATTATGTTGACTTTGCTCCTGATAGAGTAGCTTGTCAGGATGCAACTGCACAAATGGCATTATTACAATTCATGCATGCTGGAAAAAGTAAAGTTGCGGTTCCAACAACGGTTCACTGTGACCACTTAATTTTAGCAAAAAATGGTGCCAAACAAGACTTAGAGTTAGCCAATAAACAATCAAAAGAAGTTTTCGATTTCTTATCATCAGTGTCAAACAAATATGGAATTGGTTTCTGGAAACCAGGTTCAGGAATTATTCACCAAATCGTTTTAGAAAACTACGCTTTTCCTGGAGGACTGATGATTGGAACTGATTCTCATACCGTAAATGCAGGTGGTTTAGGAATGTTAGCCATTGGTGTTGGTGGAGCAGATGCAGTTGATGTAATGTCAGGCATGTCTTGGGAATTAAAATTTCCAAAATTAATCGGAGTAAAATTAACAGGTAAGTTAAACGGTTGGACTGCACCAAAAGATGTTATTCTAAAAGTTGCTGATATTTTAACCGTAAAAGGAGGGACTGGCGCTATTGTGGAGTATTTCGGAGAAGGTGCCGAATCGATGTCGTGTACAGGAAAAGGAACCATTTGTAATATGGGTGCTGAAATTGGAGCTACGACTTCAACTTTTGGTTATGATGATTCTATGCGACGCTATTTAGCATCAACTGGTCGTCAAGATGTGGTAAATGCAGCGGATAAAGTAGCATCTTACTTAACAGCTGATGCCGAAGTTTATGCGAATCCAGCACAATATTTCGACCAATTAATTGAAATTAATTTATCCGAGTTAGAACCACATATTAACGGACCTTTCACTCCAGATAGAGGAACGCCAGTTTCTAAAATGAAAGCAGAAGCTGCAGCTAATGGTTGGCCAATAAAAGTCGAATGGGGATTAATCGGTTCTTGTACCAATTCCTCTTACGAAGATATGTCTCGTGCTGCTTCTATTGTGAGACAAGCTGTGGCTCACGGAATTTCACCAAAAGCAGAATTTGGAATAAATCCAGGTTCGGAACAAATTCGTTATACGATTGAACGAGATGGAATCATTGCCGATTTTGAAAAAATGGGAACCAAAGTATTTACTAATGCTTGCGGACCTTGTATTGGACAATGGGATAGAGAAGGAGCAGACAAACAAGAAAAAAACACCATCGTGCATTCGTTCAACCGAAACTTTTCAAAAAGAGCCGATGGAAATCCAAATACCCACGCTTTTGTGACTTCTCCAGAAATGGTAGCGGCTTTAGCAATTTCGGGTCGTTTGGATTTTAATCCAATAACCGATACTTTAATTAATGATAAAGGTGAATCCGTAAAATTGAATCCGCCTTTTGGAGATGAACTGCCTACCAAAGGTTTTGATGTTAAAGATCCAGGATTTCAAGAACCGGCGGCTGATGGTTCTAGCGTAGAAGTTGTGGTTTCTCCAACTTCAGATCGCTTACAATTGTTAGCGCCTTTTGAGGCTTGGGATGGTAAAAATATTACAGGTGCCAAATTGTTAATCAAAGCGTTCGGAAAATGTACGACAGATCATATTTCGATGGCTGGTCCATGGTTGCGTTTCCGAGGACATTTGGATAATATTTCTAATAATATGTTGATTGGTGCAGAAAATGCATTCAACGGAAAAGCAAATTCAGTTAAAAATCAATTGACTGGAGCTTACGACGAAGTGCCAAAAGTACAAAGAGCTTATAAAGCAGCCGGAATTCCTTCCATTGTTGTTGGTGATCATAATTATGGAGAAGGTTCTTCACGTGAACATGCTGCTATGGAACCAAGACATTTAGGAGTAAAAGCGGTTTTGGTAAAATCATTCGCACGTATTCATGAAACGAATTTGAAAAAACAAGGAATGTTAGCCTTAACTTTTGCTAATGAATCGGATTATGATAAAATTCAAGAAGATGATACAATCAATTTCTTAGATTTAACCCAATTTGCTCCTGGGAAACCTTTGTCTATAGAATTTGTTCATGCAAATGGTTCTAAAGATGTTATTTTGGCTAATCATACTTATAATGAAGGTCAAATAGAATGGTTTAAAGCAGGTTCAGCATTGAATTTGATTGCAGCTGGAAAAGCATGATTTATATATAAAAAATAAAAGGGATAGAAGGTAAAAATCTATCCCTTTTATTTTTTTTAAAATTATTTCTCTTTTTTATATAAAGTAGTAC
>CAZCIV010000355.1:0-3294 GCA_964498595.1 uncultured Flavobacterium sp. | reverse complement strand
AATAAGGCATAGTTTCCTACGCCTTATCTACCCAAATTAACTAATAAGAAATCTATTTCTTACTTTCTTTTTTATCTTTTTCAGTTTCAACTCGAACTTTATCATTTGAAACTAAATCTTTAGAAACAGTTGTGTAAGGTCCAATAATAATTTCTTCACCTGGTTTTAAACCTGAAATAATTTCAATATTGGTATCGTCTTGAATTCCTGTTTTAACTACTCTTAATTTTGCTTTATCTCCCACTTTCACAAAAACACATTCGAATTTTTTATCGCTTTTTGGAGCTGTACCTTTCTTTTCTTGCTCCTCTTTTTCTAATTCAGCCACTATATCTTTTTTAACCGAAGTGGTATCATCCTTTACTACAACTGCACTAATTGGTACGGCTACAATGTTTTCTTTACGTTTTGTTATAATATCAACCGTTGCCGTCATTCCAGGTCTAAAAGGCGAGAAATTTTCAGGTTTTCCTTCTAATAAATCTTGATAAGATTCTTTTAAAATTCTAACTTTTACTTTGAAATTCGTAACCTGATCAGCCGTTAATGCAGTACTTGCCGAATTTGAAATACTCGTAACAATTCCTTTAAACTCTCTTTTTAAATAAGCATCAACTTCAATATTTGCAGAATCACCGATGTTTACCTTTACAATATCATTCTCATTAACATCCACTTCTACTTCCATATTGTTTAAGTTCGCAATTCTTAAAATTTCAGTTCCTGCCATTTGTTGCGTTCCTAAAACTCTTTCACCTAACTCTACATTCAACAATGAAATTGTCCCATCTGCTGGAGCATAAATAGTTGTTCTTCCTAAGTTATCTTTTGCTTCAGTTACTGTTGCAGATGCACTTTGCACTTGGTAATAAGCAGATTGTTTATTAGCAACCGCAACTTCATAAGCCGACACAATTCTATCCCATTCTGATTTCGAAATAATTCCTTTTTCGAATAATTTTTTGTTTCGATCGTAATTGGCTTTAGCTTCTTTTACCTGAGCATCGGCTTGACTTAACCCTGCTTTTGTAGTAGACATAGAAGCCACAGAACGATTCACCCCCGATTCATATAAATCAGGATTGATTCTTACTAATAAATCGCCTTTTTTTACTTGTTGCCCTTCTTTAATAGGCAAAGCAATAATTTCACCAGAAACTTCTGATGATATTTTAACTTCTATTTCAGGCTGGATTTTTCCTGTTGCCGAAACCGTTTCTACAATTGTAGTTTGAGCAACTTTTGATAATTCAACAACTTTAGATTCATCGTTATTTCCGATAACACCACCTTTTTTAAGTCCAACTAATAATAAGATTAATCCGATTGCACTTCCTGATAAAATGTATATGGTTTTTTTTGACATAACTATGTATTTATATTTTAACTATTGCTTTTTAACTAATGGAATTCCGAAATAAAATTCTAAAATTTTGGTTCTAAAAATGTAGTCGTATTTGGTTCTTAATACTTCTGATTGTGCATTTTCATATGCTAATGTTGATTGTGAAAAATCAAATGAATTCATCAAACCTACTTCATATCGTTCTTTAGAAAAATTGAAAGACTGTTTTCTTGCCTCTAATGTTTTCTGAGCAGCTTCAAAAGATTTTTTTGCATTAATAACATCATTATAAGCTTGATAAACATTTCGTTCTAAATCTAATTCTGCTTGTCTTAACTGAAATTCGGAACGCTCTTGACTTATTTTGGCTCTTTGAACTCTTCCTCTAATTGCAAGCCCATTTAAAATAGGCACACTCAATTGCAAACCAACCGCAGTACCATCAAATAGCGTTAGCTGATCAATAAAATTAAATGGTGTGCTTTCTGCCCAACGCGTATTATATCCTAAAAACCCTGTTAATGTAGGCAAGTAAGATGAGCGCGATAATGCAACATCTTTTTTAGCAACATCTACATTTGCCATTGCAATCTTAACATCTTTTACAGATTCTTTTGCTTTTTCTAATATTGACTCCTGTGTTACATTAGTGAAATTAGTCATAGAAACATCAACAACTTCGTCTGAAATATCAAAATTAATATAATCCTCAAGCAATAAAGTTTGACATAAACCAATTTTTGCAATTAATAATGTATTTTCAGTTGCTATTATTTGTTGTTCTTGTGATGCATCTGTAGCTTGAAGTTCAAAAATATCTCCAGCAGGTAGAGAACCAGCCTCAATTAACTCTTGAGTTCTTTTAATATTTTCTTTCGTTATTAAATTTTGATTTCTTTGAACTTTCAATTGCTCTTTGTTGAACAAAATCTGTAAGTAAGAATTTGCAATTGATAATGCAATATCATCTTTCATTTTATCTAAACGATACGAATTTGCAATCTTATTTAATTTTGCTCTTTGTAATGTTTTCCAATTTGCCAACCCATTAAACAGCATTAATCCAGTATTTGCAGAAGCTGAAAACGATTTAAAAGTTTGATTTTGAAACTGATTGGTTACAGGGTTAATACTTGCTCCGGTGTTAATACTATAATTAGCATTTCCACTTAAACTTGGCAAGAACCCTCCAATAGCCTCAAGTTTATCAATATCAGAAGTTTTTAAATCCAATTCCGATTGTTTAACCGAAATATTATTTTTTATAGCATAATCTACACATTCTTCCAAAGTCCATTTCTTACTTTGTGCCGAAAGTTGAAAACCTATTAGCAATAGAAAAAAAACTATTTTTTTTGTTGTCATTTTATGTGCTTTAAATCTCATTTCTTATAAGACCTCTTTTTATTTATTTTGTTACAGGATATCAATTAAAATTTTACTTTTACAACGAAATTTAGATTTGATATGAAAACTTTTATTGTAGTTTTAACTATACTTTTTACGTTATTCTTGACCGTATCTTGCGGTACTACCAAAAAAATTGAAGCCTTAAAACCATCGCCATCAAACGATAATCCTGTTGTCTTTAAGAACAAAGTTTCTTTTATTGCAATGCCAGTGGAAATTACATTGAAAGACTTAGAACAACAATTAAATAAAAATGTAAATGGTTTAATTTACAATGATTCTATACTGAATGACGATAAAACCGAAATGAAAATTTGGAAAACGGCTCCAATCAAATTAAGTGAGAAAGAAGGAAATATTGTATCGGTAATTCCACTTAAGATTTGGGCAAAATTCAAATATGGAACTGATTTTATGGGATTAAACGATACTCGAGAAATCAACTTAAACGGCATTATTACATTGAACAGCAAAACCCATTTAACCAATTGGAAACTTACCACCACTTCTAAGATTGAAGATTTTGAATGGAGTGAAAG
>CAZCIV010000354.1:0-3304 GCA_964498595.1 uncultured Flavobacterium sp. | reverse complement strand
AAAATAACCTTGTTTAATGTTCCGTTCATGGCTTATATATTTAATAGGGTTAATCAAAAATAGTAATTTAAAGTGAATTACAATAATTTGCAACGATAAAATTGTGAATTACTATTGGAAAAGGCAGTTTTTCAATTTCTGTAACTGGTTTTGAATCAGGTAATTTTGAATCGAATTGTACTTCAAAAAAGCGAATATTTAAATGTTGATGTGATAACTTATGAAGTTTGACATCATTATGAAGCGAAAAAACTTCAATAGGTTCCAAATTATAAAACTTCATTTCAGAAACTTGATTTATAATTTCATCTTCTGATAATTGCGATTCGGTTTCAAAAACAAAAAATTCGTATAAGTTTTCCCAAATTCCTTTTCCTTCGCGCTTTTGAACAATAAAATTTGAATCCGAATCTTTTAAAATTAAATAATTTAGATAACGAGGCGTGACTTTCGTTTTCTTGGTTTTCACCGGAAGTTCGTTTACTTTCTTATATTTAAGTCCTGCACAACTCGAATTTAAAATACACATTTCGCAATTTGGATTTTTTGGAACACACTGCAAAGCGCCAAACTCCATAATCGCTTGATTAAATAGAGCAGGATTCTTTTTGTCTAATACTTCTTGCGCTAATTGTTGAAATTCTGTTTTTGTTTTTGGTAGAGAAATATCACTCTCTACATTATAATAACGACTCAAAACGCGGAACACATTTCCGTCTAACACCGCAACAGCTTCGTTAAATGAAAAAGAGGCAATAGCGGCAGCGGTATATTCACCAACACCTTTTAATTTTAGCAACTCCTTATAAGTAGATGGAAATTCGCCATTTAATTCAAAAGCAATGTGTTTTGCGGTAGCGTGCAAGTTTCTAGCTCTGGAATAATATCCCAAACCTTGCCATAATTTTAAGACTTGTTCTTCATCTGCATTCGCTAAGTCGAAAATGGTTGGAAAAGCTTCGGTAAAAGACAAAAAATAGGGTAAACCTTGCGCTACTCGAGTTTGTTGCAACATGATTTCTGAGAGCCAAATGTAGTACGGATTGGTTGTGTTTCGCCATGGTAAGTTGCGCTTATTTTGTAAATACCAATGAATTAAAGAGTTAGAAAATTCCATATTTTTATATTGGGACAACAAAAATAAATCTTTAGTAATTAAAATTTAATCAATTAAGGTTGAATTATTGTTTTTTTAATTCTTATATTTGCAAACTCAAAAAAATACACATAAATATAAATACGAAAGAAAATGACGAAAGCAGACATCGTAGCGAAAATTTCAGAAAAATTAGGACTTGAAAAAGGTGATGTACAAGCAACTATTGAGTCTTTTATGGAAGAAGTAAAAAACTCGCTTGAAACAGGTGATAATGTTTATTTAAGAGGTTTTGGAAGTTTTATCATCAAAACAAGAGCTGAAAAAACAGGAAGAAACATTTCTAAAAATACTACAATTAAAATTCCTGCTCACAACATTCCAGCTTTTAAACCTGCTAAAGTGTTTGTTGAAAGCGTTAAAGAAAAAACAGAAGTTACAGTATAAAAACTATTTATTAATCTAAACACCAACATGTTATGCCAAGTGGTAAAAAAAGAAAAAGACATAAGGTAGCAACTCACAAACGTAAAAAAAGAGCGAGAGCAAACCGTCATAAAAAGAAAAAGTAGTTTAAAACTACTTTTTCTTTTTTAGAAAAAAGTTCATTGAAATGAATCAATTTTAAGTTGATTCCCAGGTAAACTGCCTGTAAAAAATGTTTAATCCATCTGTTCGCCTTGGCGAATGGATAAAAATGTACTGCATGAACAAAGAGTTAATTATTAGATCGGGTTCAGACGCTGTAGATTTTGCCTTATTAAAAGATGGAAAACTAATAGAATTACACAAAGAAGAAGAAAAGCAAAGCAATTTTGCGGTAGGCGATATTTTTATTGCTAAAATCCGTAAACCTGTGGCTGGTTTAAATGCCGCTTTTGTAAACTTAGGCCATGAAAAAGATGCATTCTTGCATTATCACGATTTGGGTCCTAATTTACCTTCTTTGATGAAATTTATTAAACTTGTAAGCGCAGGTAAATTAAAAGATTATTCACTCAAAAATTTTCCTTTTGAAGCTGAAATTGATAAAGATGGTGCTATAACCGACATTCTAAGCGCCAATCAATCTGTTTTAGTTCAGGTAGTGAAAGAACCTATTTCGACTAAAGGTCCCAGAATTAGTTCAGAGATTTCCTTAGCCGGAAGATATGTGGTTTTAGTTCCTTTTTCAGATCGCGTCTCTGTTTCGCAAAAAATAGAATCGAGAGAAGAAAAAGACCGATTAAAACGACTGGTTCAATCTATTAAACCAAAAGGATTCGGTGTTATTGTGAGAACAGTAGCCGAAGGCAAAAAAGTAGCCGAACTAGACAAAGATCTACAAACATTGATGGACCGCTGGTCTGCCATGTGTAGAAGATTACAAACGGCTCATCATCCATCAAAAGTACTAGGAGAACTTAATAAAGCTTCTTCTATCTTACGAGATGTATTTAATGATACCTTCACTGGTATTCATGTTGATGATGAAGATTTGTATCTTGAAACGAAGGAGTATTTGCAAGAGATAGCTCCGGATAAAGTGTCTATCGTAAAACACTATCAGTCTAAGGAACTGCCTCTTTTTGAAAAATATAATATTGAGCGACAAATAAAAACGTCTTTTGGAAAAACAGTTTCCATGAGTAAAGGTGCTTATTTAATTATTGAACACACAGAAGCTCTACACGTTATCGACGTGAACAGCGGAAATCGTTCAGCAAAAGCAACTAGCCAAGAAGATACTGCTCTAGAAGTAAACATGATTGCTGCAGCCGAAATTGCACGTCAATTACGACTTAGAGACATGGGCGGAATTATTGTAGTGGATTTTATTGATATGCAAAATCCCGAAAATCGCAAAGTATTGTACGATTTCTTAAGAGAAGAAATGAGTGACGATAAGGCCAAGCATAAAATCTTGCCTCCTAGCAAATTTGGATTAATTCAAATTACTAGACAAAGAGTTAGACCAGAAGTTAATATTAAAACAAGAGAAGAAGACCCTAATAAAGAAAACGGGGAAATTGAAGCTCCAATTTTAATTATAGACAAAATAGCGTCTGATCTTGAACGCATTATTAAAGACCATAAAAAGGTTGTTTTAAACGCACACCCTTTTGTGGCAGCATACCTTACTAAAGGTTTTCCATCCTTACGTTCGAAATGGTTTTTCGAGCATAAGAAATGGGTGAAAATTATACCTCGTGACGCTTACACGTATCT
>CAZCIV010000353.1:0-3331 GCA_964498595.1 uncultured Flavobacterium sp. | reverse complement strand
TTTAACCAATGAAAAATATGCGATTTGACAGTATTTTGGAAATTTTGAAATGGTAGGTTTTGTTTTCAATAAAAAATCCTTCTTTTTGAGAAGGATTTGAGAGAAATTTTATTTAGAAGAATAATATCCATAATACAAGCAACTCGTCTGCAAATCTTTTGCGGTTTTTGTATCGCTGTAATTTTTCTTGAGTTCTGCAAAATAAGTTCTGTATTTTTCGTTTTTGGTTTTGTCCCAAAAAGCTTGTCGGTTTTTCTCTTTTTCGTCGTATTTTGGGTCGTTATAATCTACGGGTTCATCATTTTTCATTTCCCATTGGTAATATTTCCCTTGTTCTGCACTTGCCATTTGGAAAAGAATTCTCGCTTTTTGTTCTCTATCTTTAGATAAATTCAATGCTTTTTGGTAGTAATTAATTGCCAAATCAAAATTGTCTGCATCTACAAAACTTTTAGACGAATAATTTTTATAATAATAATGAAAAGGCGGATTATCTACATTCCAAAACTGAAATTTCGGGCCGTTAGAATTATCAACATCCATCACGAAAACTTCTCGGTAATATCCCAAAATTGAAGTGTTATACAACAAATTTCCGATAAGTTGATTGGCTTTAATCGCTTTTTCGTCTTTTCCTGTACCAATTTTTTGAAGTTGAAGTAAAACATCAGCCAATTCTATTTTATTCATTTTAGGCTTAATGAAAGAAAATACTGAAGTGTTTTCCGTTTTCATACTTTCTTCTGGTTTGCTACCAAAACTTTCCCAAACATTATGCCCGAAAATTAAACTCGAAATATTGTTGAAACCATTGTATTCACCAACTGCATAAGCAACGGGTTTTGTAATAGATTTTTCAGAAGTATCGTCCCAATCGTAACTCAATCTTGGGATTCCTTTGAAAGCATTTGATTTTTCGTAGAAACTTTTCGCTAAAGCAAAATCGGCATTTCTCATGGCTTTATCACCATAAATTACATTGAAAAACGCTTCAGGATTTCCTACATCATCAAAGTTTTTAGCTATGAATTTTTCAAAACTTGTTTTATTGGCTTTTTTGTAGAAAGCATCTACGCTTTTTACCAATTTTTCGTTCGGATTGTATTGTAAATCAGAAAGTTTATTGTTCATCAAAAACGATTTTCCGTCTTCACCTTGCAAGAAATATCGGTTAGCTAAAATATCAAAAATAAATTCTTTGGTAGTTGGGTAAACTTCCCAATCGTATTTTGCTCTCGTTTTTTCATCATTGAAAAAATTGCTGTATTTCTGCATCATTTTTTCTTCAAATTCAGCGGTGATTTTCGGTTGAGAAACAATGTCGTTCAACATTTTCATCTTTTCAATTTCTGCAAGATATTCTTTGTCTGAAGTTTTCATTTGATTTAAAACATTCAAACTTCCGTTGTAATCTTTATTTAAAAATTTTACATAAGCATCAGAAATTTGCCAAAATTCATCAGAAGATTTCGCTTTTGCTTTTTCTACAAATTTGGCTAAATCTTTCACAAAGTCTTTCCCTGCTTCGTTTTCGTCGCCATAATAATTGTAAGAAGAAAAAAGCGGCAAACGATTTTCTTTTTTGTCGCAATCTTTATCGCAATTCACATAAATCGGAAGGTAAGAACGCTCTAATTCGTTGATTGCTCTTGCTGCAAGTACTTTCAAGATTTCAGAATCTGCATTATTGGCATACATTTTTTCCATAATCGGAACTGGATTGCTGAAACCGTTGTACGCCAAAAGAAAATACGCCATGTTTTGTTCTTCTGGAGTTTTGGCTTTTTTCAAAATAGTTTCAAAATTCTTTTCATTAGCCAAAAACATAGAACTATAAGCACTTTCTTTCTTGTTTCTACTGTGCATAAAAACTTGGAAAAAATTCCAATTGGCATCATCTAATTTACCTAAACCTCTTTCAGCTCCCGCTTTTTGGTCGAGAGCGTACCAATAAATTGGCGTATCTTTTTTGAGTGGAGTTACATATTTATCAAATGCCGAAATCGCTTGTTTGTAATTTTTGGTGTAATGATTAAATCTCACCAATTGATAAGCGTATCTCAATTTAATTTCAGGATTTTTGGCGGCATTGTACAATGAAGTAAGTGCAGAAATGGTTTTAGTATAATTCAATGATGATGCACTTTTCAACGTTATTGGATGATCGTAATCATTGTTTTTGAAGATAGTTTCTTCGCCAAATCTCATGTTTGGTTCTAGATATTTCGCTTCGATGAGATAATCAATTCCTTCTTTGTAATTTTTGTAGAAATCTTTTCCTAATTTTTTAAATAAATCATGTGTTAAAACTCCTTTTTTCAAATTATTAAGATGTTTAATATCGATTACTTTTACCAAAGCGTCAGTTTCATCATAACTCAAGGTGTTTTTAAAATATTTTTGCCAAGATTCTATATTTTCATCGGGTGCATTTCTTTTAGAAGCGTCTCCGTAAAAAGCATTAGAATAAGTCAAAAGAAACGGTTCGTATGCTTTATTGTGAATCATTTCTTGGGTAAAAAGTCCGAAATACTCAAAATCTGGATCGTACCAAGCACAAGCTTTTGAGTTTTGTAAGCCTAAAAATAAAACGGCAGCGGAAAAGATTAGTTTTTTCATTAAAAAAGGTTTTTATATCTGTTCGTAAATTTACTATCTAAATGGTAATATATATATAGGTGTGGTTCGTTTATTTTTTGGTCAATGAATTTCTGAACTTCTACAATATCATTTTCGGGGATTGATTCTACTTTTATGGTGAAATTTTTATTGAGATACATCCCAAAATAAAAACCATCTTCTAAAATTCTATAAGTTGAATTTCCGATTTTTTGAAAATTTTTGTTTTGTAAATCTTCTTCTGTTAAAGCATTAATGAGTTTTCTTTTCCCGAGATGATTGGTGACGATTCCCCAAGAATAAATTGGGAGCGCAACATCCATTTTTATGGGATAATCTTCTAGTTTAGACAAATAATTTTTAAGCGTAGGAATATCAAGAATCGTATTTTTTTCTAAATTTTCTAGTGGAGAAGAAGTGGCATAACACATGAGATACACTTTTTTCACAGGCGGAATTCCCGTTTCTTTTTTATCTTTTACTTGATGAAGTCGAAGTGTACAAGAAACTTCTTTTTGGGTTTTAGCTTTTAGTTTTTCTAAAAATTTGAAATAATCTTTTTTGGTTGTTGAAGTCCAATCGCAATCTATTTGGATTTCCGAGATTCTTTTGCCAGAGTTTTCCTCGAGTTTTTTTATACTATTATATATAGTGTTGATTGCAAAATTAAAATCATTTTCTGTAGCATCTTCCCAAGTTCTATTGGTAATAA
>CAZCIV010000352.1:0-3341 GCA_964498595.1 uncultured Flavobacterium sp. | reverse complement strand
GATTATTTGATATTTTATAATTTTTCTCAATAAAATATTTATTTTATTCTAATTTTTAATAATAAATCTTAAGTAATTGCGTTAGTAATAAAACAATTTTAAGGTTAGTTTATTTTTTTTTTACAAAATTTCAAAAACATGTTGCATTTTAATTCATTATTATTATCTTGCGACACTAAATTTATTACCTACTAAAGTATGAAAATTAAGAGAATTATGGCTTTAAAAGTGCTTGCAGTTTTAGCACTTACATTAGGTTTTACAGGTTGTAGCAAAAAAGGCAGCACTAAAGGCGGATCTTCTGCTACAGGTTGGAAAATCAATGACAAGAAAGGTGGATTCCAATTTAACGACAAGTTCAAGCAACAAGAAACTCCTCCAGGTATGATTTCCATCGAAGGTGGAACTTTTACAATGGGAAAAGTACAAGATGATGTAATGCATGATTGGAATAATTCACCAAACCAGCAACACGTACAATCATTCTTCATGGACGAAACTGAAGTTACAAACAAAATGTATTCTGAATATTTATTTTGGGTAAAAACAGTTTTTCCACCAACTGAGGAAAACTATAAACACATATACAACGGTGCAATTCCAGATACTTTGGTATGGAGAAACCGTTTAGGTTACAACGAAACAATGACCAACAACTATTTAAGACATCCTGCTTATGCAGACTATCCTGTAGTTGGGGTTAATTGGATTCAAGCTGTAGAATTTAGCAAATGGAGAACTGATCGTGTTAATGAAAATATTTTAGAGCGCGAAGGTTACCTTAAAAAAGATAATAAAATTAAATTAGGCTCTGACGTAACTGCAGAAAATTCATTTAGCACTGAAACTTATATAAACACTCCTTCAAAAGCATTTGGTGGTAACGAAGAAGTTGTATTGAAAAAAGAAATGGGTAAAGGTAGAAGACAAGCTGCTGATACTGCTAAAAACGTATATGCTCAAAGAAGTTCTGGTTTAATTTTACCTGAATACAGATTACCAACAGAAGCTGAATGGGAATATGCTGCTACTGCATTAGTTGGAAACAGAGAATATAATATTTATAAAGGACAAAAGAAATATCCTTGGAGTGGTCAATACACACGTTCTTCTAAAAGACAATACAGAGGAGATCAATTAGCCAACTTTAAACAAGGTAAAGGTGATTACGGAGGAATTGCAGGTTGGTCTGATGATGGTGCTGATATTACTAATAAAGTAAAAAGTTATGCTCCTAATGATTTTGGACTATATGACATGGCCGGAAACGTTGCTGAGTGGGTTCAAGATGTATACAGACCTTTAGTAGATGATGAAGCAAATGATTTCAATTACTTTAGAGGTAACGTTTACACAAAAAATAAAATAGGTGAAGACGGTGCTGTTGAATTAGTAACATCTGACAACATTAAATATGACACATTAAGTAATGGAAGAATCATGGCTAGAAATTTCCCTGGCCAAATTGCTCAAGTTCCTGTTGATGAAAACGAAACTTACTTAAGAACTCAATTTTCAACTTCAGACAACAGAAATTACAGAGATGGTGATAGACAATCTACTAGATTTTATAAATTTGGTAATTCTGAAGAAGGTTCTGATACAGATAACAAAAGAATGTACGAATCACCTAAACACTCAATTACAGCTGATAGCTTAGGTAAAATGAATAAAAAATATGATAAGTCTGACAAAAGAACTACTTTGATAGATGATAATGTTAGAGTTTACAAAGGTGGGTCATGGAGAGATAGAGCTTATTGGTTAGACCCAGCTTCAAGAAGATTCTTCCCTCAAGACATGGCTACTGACTATATAGGTTTTAGATGTGCTATGTCTAAAGTAGGACCTAAATCTAAAAAGAAAACCCCAAGAGGAAACCCAAAAAAATAATTTTCATACAAAATACTTTAAAAGCCCTTTCAATAGAAAGGGCTTTTTTTTATCTTCGTTCCAACAAATAAAAAAGCATGACCACTACAAATACATTACATTCATTATTCCTTAAATTTTCAACAGTATCAACAGATACTAGAAAAATAGAGCCAAATTGCATATTCTTCGCTTTAAAAGGTGAAAAATTCGATGCAAATGCATTTGCAAAAGAGGCATTGGAAAAAGGAGCAAAATATGTTGTTATTGATAATAAAGATTATTTCATTGACGAACGAACTTTATTAGTTGAAAATACATTGATCGCATTACAAGAACTTGCAAAATTTCATAGATTATATTTAAGAATACCAATTATAGCTTTAACAGGAAGCAATGGAAAAACTACCACTAAAGAGTTAATACATTCTGTTCTATCAAAAAAATATAACACTCTAGCAACCATAGGAAATTTAAACAACCACATTGGTGTTCCTCTTACCTTATTGCGATTTACCAAAAAAACAGAAATTGGGATAGTTGAAATGGGGGCTAATCATCAAAAAGAAATTGAATATTTATGTGAAATTGCTCAACCTGACTATGGTTATATAACGAATTTCGGGAAAGCACACCTAGAAGGCTTTGGCGGTGTCGAAGGCGTGATTAAGGGAAAAAGCGAAATGTACAACTACCTCAAAAACAACCATAAAACTGTTTTTGTAAATTTAGATGACCCTATTCAAAAGGAAAAAACAAGAGATATAAAACGATTTAGTTTTTCAATTACAGAGCAAAATTCGAATGTAAAAATTTCGAGTATTGAAGCAAATCCAATGGTAAACATTTTCTATAACAATCAAGTTATCAATTCACATCTCATCGGAATTTACAATGCAAACAACATCAACGCTGCTATTACCATAGGAAATTATTTCAAAGTTTCTGATGAATTAATTAAAGAAGCAATTGAAAACTACATTCCAGAAAATAACCGTTCTCAATTAATCCATAAAAACGGAAATGAAATAATTTTAGATGCATACAATGCCAATCCAAGTAGCATGTCAGCTGCAATTACAAACTTTATACAGTTAGAAAAAAACAATAAAATTGCCATTCTTGGCGACATGTTTGAATTAGGCGAAGAAAGTCTTTTAGAGCACAAAAAAGTTATTGCATTATTAGAAAACGAAACATCAATAACCACTTACTTTATTGGAAAATATTTCTTCAAGAATCAAATTCGCTACACACATATGAGTTTCTTCGAAGATTTTGAATCTTTTTCAGTTTTTTTAAAGAAAAACCATCCGAAAAACAATTTACTTCTTATAAAAGGTTCAAGAGGAATGGCATTAGAAAAAACTTTAGAATTGATATAAAAAAAGCACCTCAAATGAGGTGCTTTTTGGTGGGCGATGAGGGGTTCGAACCCCCGACCCCCTCGGTGTAAACGAGGTGCTCTG
>CAZCIV010000351.1:0-3346 GCA_964498595.1 uncultured Flavobacterium sp. | reverse complement strand
ATTTTTTCTAATTTCTGAAAAATTGTATGATTCATTTGGCTCTCAAGGCATCTAAATTTTTGAATGACGAACTCTCTACAAATTTTAAATATCCAGGATTAAAAATGGGTAGAAATTTTGTGTCGGATGATACTGTGCTTTGTGAAAATTTATTGAAATTATAGAGAGTTAAGTTTTAAGTAAAATAATGAAGTTAAATAGAACAGTTAAGACCAGCACACATGATAGCTACCTTGAAGTAGAAATGAAGCTATTATGTGTGTTGAATTTAGTTTTCTCTCCTGTCTACCCGACTTAGAATATGATTTAGGTAGGCTTTGCTCAGGATTACGTCAATGTCAGCAGTAAATCTAATTAATGAAAATGACGATGAGAGAGAAATTGCTTCTCAGGCAGCTTATGCACTTCGAGAAAGCTTTATTACCGCAGCTCAAAGTGGAACAGTGCTGTATGTAGAAAATGATAATTTAATGAGTAAAACACCGAATGGTGTGCCAATCTTGGTTAAACACTTGGACGGCCGGAATCCTGATCTTGCCCGATGCTTTGCTGGTCGTGGAACTTTTAAAATTAAAAAGTGTAAAGTAAGCCAGGATTGAAGCTCAAGGGGACTTACATTCAAATTTCGTATAAGAGCTTTTATGTTAAATGAGTGCTAGAAATGCCCCAGATGGGGCATTTCGTATAAGGTGTATTATGTTAATTTTAGATAAACTAAAAATTAGTCTTCAAACAGAGATAAGGGCTTTGCCTCTAAAGTCATAAGGAAATCTAAGTTTTCAGAAGATTCCATTAAATAATCAGCAAAGTAAACTACAATTTTATTATCCAATATAATGTCTATATATTTCTTTTTATTAAGCCATTGGATATCTTTAGTAAATAAGAGTAGATTTTTTGAGAGAGAAATCCTAGCAATAGTTGCTGGTAAAAATTGTGATTTATCGAAAACTTTATATGGATCACCTAAAGACATAATTTCAATTTTTTCTAGATTTAATTTCTTCGCCTTTTTTGAGACAAAATCATGTATACCACTAGGTAAAAAAAGCCCCACTTTTTTTGAATTATTAAGAGAATTGTTTGCTATTTTTTGATCAAATGACGTTCCGCCAAATATTAAAGTTTTATCTTTTAGGTTTTCAATTTTTTCATATATTAAGGATTTTTCTTCCTCATCCGGCTTTGAGGAGGCAACTACACAATAATCATAACAATCATCTATTCTTACTTTATTAAAAGTAAAAAGAGGCTTTTCAGTAATTTTTCTTAGTACCAAAGGATAGTCGCTACTTTTGTTTTCAATAAGATGTATACCAAGCTTTACTGAGTCAGATCCTAGGGAATCTGGACTAAGACTTATCTTCTTTGAACTACTAGGCTCAAAAACTAAAATCTCATTTTCACTATTAGCTAAATATTTTTCAATTAGAGATTTAACAATATTCCAATCTAATCCACCATGGCCACAACCTAAGGCAGGTAGAGTAACTGTATTATTTTTATGTTTAGATAAGTATTCAGAAAGCCACTTTAAACCATCTTCTACATAAGAGTATTCAGAATCATTTCTCCAATGAATTTTTGTTGGAAAATTGATGATATATGTTTTCTTATCAAGCATATCACCCTCTTCCCATACAGTAGGATTTCCGGGGGAAATTATCTTGTTATCACAATCTTTTTTATATTGCTTAAACATTTCAGGGTATTTTTTTTTAAATAATAAAGCTACACCTGCCCCCATGACGCCTACACAGTTAACAGTATTAATTCTGATATCTGCATCATAGTCAAAGAAGTCGCCATTTACATACTTAAGCATTATTTATTCATCTCATCTAAAGCTTCTAGATATAGGGTATCAAATATACTTTCATAACTTAACCATGAAGCATTGACATCTTTTAGGTCAGCTTTTCCTATAGTAAATAGTAAATCTAAAATTTCTTTAGATTTTACTAGATTAAAAAGTTGTTTTTTATTTCGATCTTTACCAATAATCTCACCAACTAAGTCATCATATGTAACACATATAAAAATTTTATAAATATCGTCATCAGTTAAAGATTTTACTTCTTCAGTTAGAATTCTATTTAACATTGGTAAAGATTTTAAACTATGGTTAGGATCAGCTTCATGCATAGTACCGTTGTTCCAACGAGAATAAGGTCCCTTGCCTATATCATGCAAAAAGGCTGCAATTTTTACTAAAATTTTATCTCGCTCACACAGATAACCATACTCTTTAATATCTTCCAAATTATCAAATACACGCTTTGAATGATTACCTACAGTAGAATTATGGTAGCCATACCTCATAAGCAAACAGTTCGCTGCAGCTAATTCTGGAATACAATCTTGATCAAGCTTTAAACCCATTAGTAAATCTTGAATATTATCAAAATTATAGGTATATGAGACTTTTCTAGCTTCGATTGTTTTTTTAATCGCACTTATTGTGTGTTCATATAGACTCTGAGGTCCTATGACGCAGGGATATTTCCACAGAGGATCTTGAGCTGTATAA
This sequence comes from uncultured Flavobacterium sp., assembly GCA_964498595.1. GTDB lineage: Bacteria > Bacteroidota > Bacteroidia > Flavobacteriales > Flavobacteriaceae > Flavobacterium. Next base: position 816 of record CAZCIV010000351.1, on the reverse strand, counting down.
ACAGATCTACTATTTAAGTAATAAGAATCCACAGATTGTATGATTTGTGGAGGTATGATTCCATTTGCTTGGAAAATTTCTTTTACTTTATTAGACCAAAAATCATTAGCATAAGTAATAATTTTGACTACATCGTGCATAAAAACTTGCTTATGCACTACGAACTCAGCCATTTTGCGATGCTTAGTTCGATCATCTAGTCTGTATTTACGATCACAGATAGCATCCCAATCTAGTCGATCTAAATCTTTTTCGTTATTCGAAAGATTTGGTAAATCAGAAATTCTATTAACAGACTGGTCGGTAAAGAAGCAATTTTCTTTCTCTTGCAACATTTTTTTGCAATCAATGACGAAATAAATTACACGCTCTTGGTCTATATTTTTCAGCATTGATAGACTAAGCAACATTGGGCTTCGTTGACTAAAATAAAAGGGAACAAATTCATGATAGTCAAATAAGTATTCTGAAACCTCGTATTTTCGTACTAATTTTAATTCAGAGCTAATAGCTATTTGTGATCTAGTGCTCTGTATATCCATATTAGCAATATTTTCATGAATAATGTCCTTTCTATCTTTTTCACTAGTTGCTAATAACCCATTTTTTAAAATACTGTCTAAATTGTCGATATGTGTAAAGTGGTATGCAAAAGTCATATAAACCCTAAATAATTATTATATATAATTGATTATAATAAATAATTATTTAAACAGGTAAAATAATTTCATCTGTTTTAAATTTTTATTTAACATAAAATCTCTTATGCGAATCTTTAGCTATTGATCGTTATTAGCTTAGTAACTGGCTTTTTTT
>CAZCIV010000350.1:0-3350 GCA_964498595.1 uncultured Flavobacterium sp. | reverse complement strand
GAAGAGACGATTGAGTGGTTAATTGTTAATGGGAAACCTCTATGTGAAATGCGTTGTGAAGACGTTAAACACAACCAAGTAACGACTTTTTTTCTCAGTAAAGTAACGACTGATACTTTGAAATTTTGGATAGGTAATACTGTATTTCCTCGGGTAATTTACGTTGCTATTAAAGATATTTTATTTGAAGATGTAAATAAACTACAAAAATCAGGTGGAAACGGAGAATGCAATACGTTTTTAATTAACCTTGCCAAGGAAGCTAAATATATTGAAATTCCATTATTAGAAAATGGAAAAGAAAACTTTAAGGAAAAAGAATTAAGGAGTGGGCGAATACCTTTCTTTTTCGAAAACGAAGAAAACGCCATACGTGTTATTAAAGCCATCATGCACCTAGCAAAACTAAGCGGCGCAAAAGAGAATAAACAAACGTTTTAAAACAAAAAATAAAATTTAAAAATTAGAAATTATGAGTAATAACTTAGATTTAAGTTTTATCCTTAGCTTAAATAAAGTACCTGAAAACTCTGAACGACTAATACATACAAACTATGTCAGAAAGAGTTTATTGAGAAACGATAAGGGTAAAATTCATGGTAATTGGTCGCCTAATAGAAAGCAGGTTTGTGAGTTTAGCGACACTCGATACTATATACTTGAAATTGATATTGTGAGTATTGAAAACGCAGGAATCTGTGAAACTCATAATGATGAGATTCTTATGTTTACTCACCATTAATATCCAATGAAATTATGAAAACGTTAAAACTCAAATTCCTACTCTTTGCTATCCTCTTAGCTAACAGTACTTTCGCCCAAACGAAAGAAGAAACTGTAAAATATATAAATGAAATTGTTAAAGTTTCAAATGGTAGAGCATTTAAAGTAAATTATGGGGCAGATGGATTTGGTTTTTATTACGTTGTGGATCAAAGTTTTAATTTGAATGATTTTACGTACACGCATTATGATATTTCTCCTTTGAATGAAAAAGGAAACAAGAAAACAGAAACGACTGTAATTCCATGGCCTGCTTTAACTACAATTGAACGTCTTGTTCAAGAACAGGGTACCGATTTAGTTACGTTTGTGTTGACTTTTAATGTAAATGTCGATGATATAGGAAATAAGATAATTAAAATTTTTATCATTCCATCAAAAGCTGATAATATTGAAAAAGCACTAAAGCACCTTCAAGAACTTCTGAAAAAGGAAGATCCTTTTGGAAATTAATAAAATTAAATTATGAAAATGCTAAAACACATATTCCTAGTCTTTGCTATCTTCTTAGCCAGCAACTCATATTCTCAAAATGAAAAAATAGACAATAAAGTTTTAAAAGACTTTATAGAAACAGAAGATGTAGTCGTTAGTATTGAAAATTTCAATGGTAATTTAACTAATTTACCATACGATATGGATTTCATTTACGACAAGAATATTTATTTTTCTTACTCACTTGAAAGTGGAAAATTCAGGGCTTTGTACTTATTAAAACCAAAACAATACAAGATGTGGGATTTAAATAATCAAATTGAAGCAAACTCATCCCCTTTTTTAATTGTCGGCATACAATTAAATAAGCCAGGTTATAAAATCGTTAAAATGCCATTTGTAACTTTTGTAGAACCTTAAAACATAATATTTATGAATCCAACACAAAACATCGGAAAATGGTCAGCCGTCATGGAAAATGATGGCAAAACACCTCAATTAAATGTAACAGGAACTTTCCCAACATTTGGGCAAAAGCCTTTATATCATTTAGTAAAAAAAGAACCTCAAGGCATAAATGACTCTCAATTAATTATAGAACTCATATTTGGCACATTGGTAAATCCAATGGGTACAGTTCACTTTTCAGTTTATGAATCTTTTGCAATTGAATATACTGAAAAATACAGTTCTGTTTTGGTTGTCGATGCCAATGACAGAACAATTGCAGAGATAATTGTAAACCATGAAAAACAAAATTTTATAGAAGATATAATACCCTTTCAACCTTATTTAGAAGTTTTAAAAGGTATAGAAATTCATAGAAAAAAAATTCAGCTAAGAGTGCCTTCTAATGGTTTAACAAATAAAGATAGTTTTAAAATAAATATTGACAAAGGAATTACTGGTTTACCACCTTTCAGATTAGAAATTTACCGCATTAAACCAGACTACGGTAAGGCATTATTACCAGAAGGTATTGTCTTAGAATATTCATTAGAAGAACTAAATGAAGACCATTTTTCAACATACGCATTAATAAATCAAATAGGATAATTATGAAAAAATTAAACACATTTTTTATTGTACTTACACTAATATTTGTTAGCAATAGTTACGCTCAAACACAACCTGATAAAAAAACTACAGAAGATTACATTAAAAAAATTTTTAATGAAACATTTGGTTTTGAACTGAAATACTCCACTGGTGAAGTTTATAAAATACAAATAGGAATCGGAATGAATTTTACGTTTGATTTATATTCGCATAAGGCAAGACTTTGCTTTGGCCAAAGTGCAGTAACCGACGGAAAATGTAGTTATGCTTATGATTTTTCTGAAATAAATTGGGCAAAAATGGAAAGCATTGCTAACTGGAATGGTGTTGCCACCAACTCGCCAGTTAGTGTATTGTATATTAAATTTCCTAACAATAGTATTTTAAGACGAGGTTATATAGATACTGATTGTAATCAAGAAGGCTATAGTATTAATGGCACTACACAATCTGTAAATTATGTTTTATTTCCATATTTAAATCAAGAAGGCGTTAGGGAAAGGCTAGTAAAAGCATTAAACCATTTAAGCAAATTAGAAAAAGAAGAACAAGCTAAAAATGATCCTTTTGGTAATTAAAAAATAGAATATGAAAACACTCAAACACACCCTCTTCCTCTTCGCTATCCTCTTTGCCAATAGTATTTTCGCTCAAGCCAAAGGAGAAGCTTGGTTTTATGCTATTGATAACATCAATAAAATTGTCTACATCACCGAATTGGAACAAGTTACCGTACCTGATAATTTGAATAATCCAGATGCTTGGCGCAACGGGTTTGTAGAACAAATGGGATGGCAAGGGCGTACACCGGATTCGTATGTGATTTCTTTTAATTGGATGAAATCCAACCACGAAAAATGGTACGCATCCGATGTTGAAAGCAGAAACAACAAAATAGAGGCATTCAAAAAAAGATATACATTAAAATGGATCAAAATGCCAACACCTAAAAACCCAACCCGAAAACCCTCAAACGTGAGTAGTCAATAATTTTTTAAAAATTAAAAACAATGCAAATGAAAAAAATCTTTTTATCAGTTCTAACTCTCGGCTTAGTTACCTTTGGCATTAGC
>CAZCIV010000349.1:0-3373 GCA_964498595.1 uncultured Flavobacterium sp. | reverse complement strand
ATGCAATTATTCCTAGGTACTGTTTCATCTTAGTTGTTTCTAACGTTTTCCAAATCGGTAATGGGGTCTAAGAAGCATGAACGTTTGCCGCTTGCGCTTGTTTGTTGTTATGAAATGGAGAATTATACATGTGTATGTGGCGTACTAATTTGTCTTCTTTTTGTTAAATAGACTTATTTTTTTCCAATCAAATTGATATGACATTCCAATGTTCAAATAAATATAATCTCCTATTCTCATTTTTGGAGCACCAACACTTTGTAGGTAATAATAGTTCATTAGGTTTCCATCAGCATCATATTGTCTAATCAAGTAATTAGAATATTGATACTCAAAATAATTAAATGCAACTCTAACACCTGCGTCTAAAAACAAATTTTTAATTAGAGGAAAATGTGAGTTGAACTGAAGTTCGAGATTCAAAATTTGGGGTTTTTTGGAATAACCAAACCCTTTATCTTCATTGTAAAATTGATAATAATATTCCACTGTTCCGTAAGGATATGACGACTGATATTCAGTTGCAGATAATGAAGACTCCGAGAATTTATATTGTCGATATGATAAATCGAAACCTAAATCAAATGAAACTTCACTTGACTTTAAATTAAATCTTTTATTCAAGCCAATTTGATATTCCGTACGATTCACCTTGTATTTGACAACATCATAGATAATTCCATTCCACGCAATATTATTGAAGCGATTAAACTTTCCGATTTCAAAACCGAAATTCCATGTAAGATTCCATCTTTTAATAAACGGATGTTTATAATTAATTAAAATATTTTGGTCATTTAACCAATTAGAAGCTGTTAAATCTCCCTGTTTCCCATTTGAAAAGTTATCATGCGAATTGTAGTCAGCTCTGAACCTACTACCTGCCATTCCGTATTGGTAATTCAATGACACCTCACCGCTCTGAGCGATGAGGTTTAAATTGATTATCATGAAACATATTATAAATTTAAATCTCATCCTACATTATTTATTCGCCTCAAGTCGGCAGAAATTGGTTTACGAGGGCACACTTCCCTTATTCATAACGGTTTCGGGCTTTGCGAAGTGGTGGAATTTCTGCACAAATGTTCTTTAAAAGCACTAAGCTAAAATCTAGCACTAAACTGTCTTAGAAGCACTTAAACCGCCATTTTGCAAAACCCGTGTTATGCCTTCGTTGTTCTTTTTCAGCAGGTCTTTTGTCTGCAATTCAAGTGATTTTATTATTGTAACGTCCGAATCAAAACCAAAAAGTCTGCTTATTCCCGTCTCTCTTGTTTGGATTAAGATTTTCATTTTATAGTTTTTACCATAAGAAGCCTTTTCTAGTTTCTCAATAGCATCTTCAATTGTTTCATATTCCCCTTGAATTTTTACAGGAACCGGCATACCTCCAAAATGGTCTTTTAAAAATCCGTCAATTCCACTATTTCTTTGAACAGGAAAAGCATTTATGTTTTGTAAAATGGCTAATTCTTTCTCGGTTTTCTCTTGATATTCGTTTGTGCCCTTGTTTAAAAGATTGGATTCAGAAATTACCATTTCTTCTAATCGTGAATTTGCAAGTTCAACAGCATCATTTGAAATGTCGATTCCGATAAATTGTCTATTCAAAGATTTTGCTGAAACACAAGTTGTCCCGCTACCACAAAAAGGGTCAACAACTAAGTCGCCTTCGTCTGTAACAATGTTTAGAATTTGATTGAGCAATAAAACTGGTTTTTGGGTTGGGTATCCTGTTCTTTCTTTTGCTTTCGGGTTTAAATATGGAATTTCCCAAACGTCAGAAAGAGGAACACCTTTTTTCTCTTTACCTAAAATTACATTACCGTTTTCATCTTTTTTATAAACAGATTTCCCGTTTTCATCACGCTCTCTGTCTTGTAAAATTTGGTCAAGATTTGTTGTTGCTGAATAATCTGTATAAAGAGTATTGAATTTAAAATCTTGCGATTTAGAATAAAAGAAAATTACTTGATGAGCATTTAATAGTCCTTTTTTGGCATTAGACCATCTTTTATATGACCAAATAATTTCACTTTGGAAATTTTCACGTCCAAAAACCTTGTCCATTACAACTCTAATGTTGTGCGATGCCGTTTTGTCGCAATGAAGAAATACACTTCCTGTGTTCTTTAAAACCCTTTTTGATTGTTTCAAGACATCTTCAACTAGTTCTAAATACTCTTCAATTGAATTGTATTTGTCGTCAAACTCATAAGTTTTAGAGTTGTCTTTATTCGTAAGACTGTGTTTACGTTGAGTAAAAAAAGGTGGGTCAAAGTAAATCAAGTCAACTTTGTTGGCTTCAATTTCTTTGAGTTTATCAACACAATTTCCGTGATAGATTTTATTAGTTTCCATTTTCGGGTGTCCTTTCGTTAGCAATCTGTGTCAAAATAGCTTTTAGGTCAATTCCAGAATATTCCTTTAAGTATTCCCAAGCTTCATCACCACCATAATATTCACCATCAACTCCTGCATATAATGTTTTTAAAGTTTGTTGTATTCTAATGGCTTGTTCTCTTTGTGGATAATAGAACATTATCCTTATTGGTTTATGTCCGTGAGCTTTTATTACTTGAACACGTGTGTGCTCTTTTGTTATATGGTCTCCGTCTGTTGTTGCATCACGCCATTTTACTTCAATGGCATCATTTTCATTTAGGAAATCAATCTCAAATGTCTTTGGTTTCTGTCCAATTGTATTAACTACTTTGGTCTTTTCACCATCAGGAAATTTATATTTCAAACAAAGAGTTGCAGCCTCTTCAAGAAATGAACCTGCATACTTGTATAGGAATCGTCCAACATTTTGATATTCATCTATTAACTGCCCTTCTTTTGTCGCAATACCCAAAACCCGATAAATGAGGTAATGAGAAGTGTCATCAGCCTTCATTTCTTCTTTTCTCTGCTCTATTTGGCTATTCAAATTAGCGGAATAAGTGTCGGCAAGGTGTTTTATTTTCTGTACTAATTCGTCCATCTATTTTTTGTTATTTTTCAGTTGCAAGTTACGAAATTTCATTTGGTTGTCGGTTGTCCTACAATGAGGCATAACTTATTTACAGGCTTACCTTTTCAGCAAAAAGTATTGGTATCCAACATACAGTTACAGGCATCCATACCTTCTTGTGAGCTGGTTAAGCTTATCGGTTGATTAAAAATAGGGAAAACTCAGAAACTATCAAACTGAGTTTTGACAAGTTATACACCATTTGTGCTAGGAGTGTAAACCTTGTAGTGCCCGAGAAGGGCTCCATGTATTCCACCAACCAAAAAGGGCCGTCTTTGCAGACAGCCCTTCGCATATGATTGTGTAAATCTTACAGATCAAATTTGATTCCCTGCGCCAATGGCAAGTTGTCGG
>CAZCIV010000348.1:0-3376 GCA_964498595.1 uncultured Flavobacterium sp. | reverse complement strand
GAGTATAATGAATTAGACGAAACAGGTTCAACCTTTTTAAGACTGAATTTACTTAAACCCAATCAAGAAAAAATACTCGTTGATAAATTTACTGGAAAAATCAAACCCGGAGACTTTGATGCAGATGGAAAGGCAGAATTTTTCATTAATGGTGACGATAAACCGAGTGCAAAGCTATATGAATTTGACGAAGGTGCAATAGTAAAATTAAAATATTTTGAAAGCCAAAAATGCGTTGAAGTGGGCGACTTTAATGGTGATGGTAGGACTGATGTGATTACAATTGACAATAGTGGAGCTTATTATTTATACCCTGGAAACGATGATATAAACGAATTCATTTCAGAAAAAAACAAATTTCTAATTTATAATACGGAGACACTAACCAATGTAAGAATAGGAAGCTTTACCGGAAGCGGAAAAACATCATTCCTCTGGTATAGATCAAAAAGCGATGTTGAAAATATGAATTTGCAATCAGATTCAGAATTCAATCCAAGCTCAAATGAAGGTATGGTTATAATTCTTAAATGCACGGAAATTGAATATAAAGATAAAAAATATTCATTTAGCACAGTTTCAGAGACTAATATTGATTTTGAGCCTAAAACAATTGATGTGGGAGATTTCAATGGCGATGGGCGGGATGATTTGTTAGTTACTAAACTTGAAAAAAACAATTTCACCGAAAAAATTCTTTATTCATTTGGAAGTGGGTTTTTAGAGCAAAACATCTCAAATTCTGATGAATGGTATAATCATCAATATTCTGTAAATGATTTAAATAGTGACGGAATAACTGATATTTGTTACATTTCGTCAGTTGAAGCGAATAAAACATATGAAGTTGAATTTGTAAAACTGTTCAAACAGTCAGGAATCGGTTCCAGCTATGTTAAGCATTCTCAAATAATAGAAGTGCCCATTAGTGATGCCCCTGGGGTGATAGAATCACTTGATATTACTGAGTTTATGTTGGCTGATTTTAATGGAAACGGAGAAAATGGTATTTATTTTTCGATTTCTGAGAACGGTGGCCACCCGAAAGTTGATTCCACAGAACAAGTTAAAAATGATTTTTTCATTATTCGCAGAGGGTTTACTATACTTGAGGAATCAATGCCAGCCGATTTAATAGCTAAAATCAGAAATGGACTTGGAGTAATTCAGGAAGTTAATTATCAACTTAATGATTTTACTGGTGAATTCGTCTCTGCAGACGATAACATCACAAAATACCGCACGCCATACTATCTTGTTGACAATATCAGAACTAAAAAGCCGGGCTCTGGGTATTATCCCGAAACACAGTATATTTTTAAAGATATGCTGCTGCATTTGTCAGGAAAAGGAATGCTGGGATTTCAAAACGAGACAGTTATCAATTTGCAAAGCAACACCAAAAGTGAAGTTAGCAATTCAATCCTTGTAAATGATAAGAAATTTTATTTTCAATATCCGAAGTCCCAAAAAATTTACGCATTGACATCAAAGGGTGATGTTCTCATTTCTGAGACATACAACACCCTTCAGGCAAAAAACACCATTCCTGAAAAGGAAAAAGTGTTTGTACCCATCGTTACTTTTAGTTATACGCGGGAATATGAACCCAACAATGGTCCCGTTTTCAAAAGAATCAACGTCAAAGAGCAACCATTGGATCAGATTGACCAATATGGCAACAGCTTGTACAGCATTTCGAAAAGCAGTAAATCAAATTTTGATCCAAATTCCGGCTCCTGGGAGTGGGAGCAAAAATCTACTGCTACCTATTTTGTGCCTGACGACCCAATTAATGCAACTGTATGGTCGGTGAGACCCAAAACAATGCTTAACGAGGCAAGAAGTCTTGAAGATGAGCAAGGAGAAAATGTAATTTGGAAGAAAAAATCTTGGGAATACCAGTATAAAACAAATCTTTTACTTGATAAAGTGTTTTTCTATCCTGAGAATGATCCAGCTTCAAATTTAGTTACCGTTAAGGACTTTTATTATGCTGAACCTTATGGAAATTTAATAGAAACAAACCTGTATGCACCGAATGATGCAAGTTTAGCAAGCCGGAAAATGACCTATGCATACAGCACAGATGAGGATGACGGCCGTTTTCTGGTCAGCGCCAGCACATTTAATGGAGCTGTTGAGTATAACACACAATTCAAACATGATTCAAAACTTGGCTTATTGTTGGAAAAAACCGATTACAACGGGAATAAAACAACATATACTTACAACCAATTTGGAAATTTAGAAGAAGTTATTTTACCTGATCAGACTACAGAAACAATCAGTTTAGATTTTGGACTTGACGATCCTGATAGTCCGGGCACAAGCACCGGTTACTTTCCGGAAGGTCATCAATACATGGTAGAAACCTTTAAGTATAATCCCACGATCAATCAGAAATGGCACACAACCAAATCATTTTATGACAAGTATGACCGTAAAATGAGGGATGTTGCGCAAAATCTACACGGTAAAACCATCTATGTTGATTACGCGTACGACGAAGTGGGCAGACTTAGTTTCACTACGGAGCCATTCTATAATGATGAACAGCCAACACTTAAGACATATTACTATTATGATGCTTTGGGTCGCTTAGAAAAACTGGTTAAACCTGATGGATCATACCTGAAGGCCATATACGCCGGACTTACAACACGTACTGAGAGCTATACCGCCAGCCACTCTCTGATTAACTGGAAAGAGGAGGTGCAAAATGCCATTGGTCTGACAGATTGGAGCAAAGATGCTTCAGGTCAGATTAATTATGATTACAACGGTCATGGAAAGATTGTAAAGACACATGCAAATTACATCACCACTGCGATTACTTATGACGAAGCCGGTAACCAGAATTCAATCACTGAAGCTAATTCAGGAATAACTTCCTTCAAATATAATGCGTTTGGAGAACTTATTTATCAAAAAGATGCAAATAAGAATACATACGAGTTTTTTTACGATCAGCTAGGTCGTATAACTTTGAGAAACTTAATAAGTGGTGCACTCGATGGTACATTCTACAGTTATTATGAAAGTATAGATGATAATGGTTTTGGACAACTGAAATCCATTGAAAACAATGCCGCTTCAGAATTCTACACATATGATGATCTGGCAAGAATTTCAACTAAAACTGAAACGATTGATGGAAATTCTTTTACCTTTGCCTACACCTACAACACATCCACCGGCATGTTGGAAACCTACGAATACCCATCAGGCTACAAGCTGAAATACCTCTACGATGAGTGGGGCAACCAGCATGAGGTGCGCACGGCTGACGCGGCCAACACCCTGCTGTGGAAAGCCAACGCCGAGAACCAGCGCGGGCAGCTTACGGAGTATTCACAAGCGAATGGTGTGCAAA
>CAZCIV010000347.1:2010-3380 GCA_964498595.1 uncultured Flavobacterium sp. | reverse complement strand
GTGATGAATCGATCACCCCTTTTTGTATCAATCTGGAGTCTCTTCTTCGGCAGGAATATCGTTGATGCGTTTTTCCATCTGCTTGTAAAGATATATGCCAATAACGAGCATGGCAATGGAGCAGGGAAGAAACAGAATACCCATGATGTGGAGGGCATCGCCAAAGGGAAGAAATTTCATGAGCGACACGCCACTGACAATCAGCATGAAAGAAGTTCGGATGTAGGATAACAAGGTACGTTGGTTGGCCATGTGCGTTCTATCAGCAGCCCAATAGTCAATGTTTCCAGAGCGTTTCTTTTTTTCCATAAACGATTTTTTTATTTGGTACAAAAGATCATAAAAATATATGAATTAATCAATTGCATGCGGTTTGAACTGCTAAAAAATCATCCCCACCAGTACTCCCAATGCTGCGCCGGCTATGGTTAAGGTGATGGCCCCCATCTTGGTTGTACGCATCAAAATAAAAATAATCACAAATATGATGATGGCATTAACATCCAGTGGTGTCGAACTCCTGGAGGCATCCTTTAGTGAGAAATCGGGCAGTATGGCAGCCGCTTGTGCCAGAAAAACAAACGCCGATGCAATCAGCCCAATGGTGGCCGGGCGTATGCCTTTGAGAATGTTGCGGATGGTAATGCTGTCGTTAAACTTGCGCAAAAATGCCATCACCAGCACAATCAAAAGAAACGAAGGCAACGACACTGCAAAGGTTGCCATGGCAGCACCGCCCAATCCGGCAGCCTTATAGCCCACGTAGGTGGCAGCATTGATGGCAATGGGACCGGGGGTGACCTGCGAGAGTGCTACCAAGTTGGAGAAATCCTCCGGTGTAACAATGCCAAAGGTTTGTATCTCCTGATAGATCATCGGCAGGATGGCATATCCACCGCCAAAGCCAAAGATGCCCACCTTAAAAAAAATGTAAAAGAGATGAAGATAAATCATGATTTAACTTTTTCGGATGTAACTAAAATAAATCCAGCCCGATAGCGCTCCCAGTAGAATTCCCCATGCGGCATTGATGTTGACAAGTGTGATCATTAAAAATGCGATGGAAGCCAGTATCCATGCAAACTTATTGTGCAACGACGATTTTGCCAGTCGGATGACGGTGTCCAGAATCAGGGCTGCCGAAGCGGCTTTGATGCCTGTAAATACCATTTGCACATAACTATTCTGTTCAAAGTTGGTCAGCAGCACCAGAATGGCGATGATTGACAGGAAGGCCGGTAAAATGGTTCCTATGGCAGCAGCAATGCCTCCTCGTATGCCGGAAATGCGCATCCCAATGAAGATGGATGAGTTGATGGCGATGATGCCGGGCAATGATTGCGAGAGGGCAATGATATCAACCATGTCCT
>CAZCIV010000347.1:882-2000 GCA_964498595.1 uncultured Flavobacterium sp. | reverse complement strand
CATCAAAAGAGGCAGGATCGCCCGTGGGCTCTAAATGGATGAATACATAGGAGCGAGGAAGAGCTTTCTCAAGTTCCTGCTCAATAAGTTTGGTCAGCTCATGCCCCTGCAACACACTCCAGCTTCCGGGCACCAGCAGGTGAAAGGTTATGAAGTTGCGCGACGAGGCACGGCGGGTGTACACGGCATGATATTGAACGTGGCTGTTGGTATGTTGCTTTAAAATGGAGTGGATGATCTCCAGATCATCCTTTGGTAAGGCTTCGTCCATCAGCCCCGACACCGAACGACCAATGAGTTTGGTACCCGTAAAGATGATGTTGATGGCAACGCCGATGGCAATGACCGGGTCGAGCCACAGCCAATTGGTGAAATGCACCAGAATAAGGGCTGCAATGACCCCTGCAGTCGTGTAAACATCAGTCATGAGGTGGTGCGCATCGGCTTCCAGGGTGATGGAATGATACCTTTTGCCGGCCTTCATCAGAATAATGGATGTAACAAGGTTGACTGCTGTAGCCAAGGCCGATACCACAAGACCCATACTGATGGATGCAATGGGTTGCGGGTTGATCATCCGCTCAACGGCTGCGTATCCGATTGAAACAGCCGCTACCAATATTAAAATACCTTCAATAACACTCGAAAAATATTCGGCTTTGTAATGACCGAAAGGATGATTACGGTCGGGCGGGCGCAAGGCGATGGTTAAGGCAATCAGTGCAATGACGGCTGCAAAGAGATTGATAATCGACTCCATGGCGTCGGACAGCAGACCCACTGAATCGGTCATCAACCAAGCAATGGTCTTAAGTGAAATGGTGATGATGCTTGCCCCAATAGATATCCAAATATAACGAATGGGAGATCTTGGTGTCTTTTCGCTCATGATGCGTGATTACTGATGATTACAGCCTTAAAATCATCGATGATGCCTCAAAAATAACAATTATTGATTAATGCATCACCATCATCAACCAATACTTTCAATCCCGTTTTGTTTCTATGCCCCTCCTTCATTGCTGAAACATTGATGCCTGTTAATGAAGCGGTTTTGAATTGCCGGCGAGTCTTCTTACTTTTTGATAGTTCACTGTGTGCCGATTTTAATTAATTTT
>CAZCIV010000347.1:0-872 GCA_964498595.1 uncultured Flavobacterium sp. | reverse complement strand
GTTTGCGGACTTTGGCACTCTCTTTCTCGGTCATTGCCATGGGGAGCGCCGTGGCATTTCAACTTGGCTCCTTTCGCTTCGAGGTGATGCTTTGGGCTTTTGCAACCACCCTGTTCCTGCAAATCCTCTCCAACCTTAGCAACGACTATGGCGATGCCGTTAGTGGTGCCGATGATGCCGGACGCGTTGGACCCTCACGCATGGTGCAATCGGGACGCATCACTGCGGCTGAGATGAAAAGAATGATGCTGGTGTTTAGTCTTCTGGCTCTTTTTAGTGGGATTGCTCTTCTTGCAACGGCCCTTGATGGCCTTATGAACCTTCGCTTTGCGCTGTTTTTAGCACTGGGTTTGTGTGCCATTGCTGCTGCCATCAAATATACTGTGGGTGTAAAACCGTATGGCTATATGGGGCTGGGCGATCTGTTCGTGTTTATCTTTTTTGGTTTGGTTGGCGTTGTGGGTACCTACTTTTTGCACGCGAGCAGCTTGAATTGGATTGTGGTACTCCCTGCAACAGCGGTGGGTACATTGAGTGTTGGGGTGTTGAATGTGAACAATATGCGTGATGAGGAGAGCGACCGTCGTAGCGGCAAAACAACACTCATCGTCAGACGTGGACGCCATTGGGGCCGGATGTACCATTTGGTGCTGATTCTGGCAGCATTGGTGGCCATGGCGGTTTATACCGCCATAACGGATGGCCGATGGAACAATTGGTTGTTTGTATTGGTATTTCCATTGTGGCTGAGGCATCTGTGGCTCATATTCACAACCGATGTGCGTGCCGATTTGGATCCGCAGCTTAAAACTTTGTCATTGTCCACTCTGTTGATGACCATCCTTTTTTCAGTGGGATTGTTGATATAACCC
>CAZCIV010000346.1:0-3381 GCA_964498595.1 uncultured Flavobacterium sp. | reverse complement strand
TACAAACTGTAATTTTCGATATGGATGGCGTAATTGTAGATACCGAACCGGTACATCATTTTGCGTATTACCAACATTTTAAGGAGTTAAACATCGATGTTTCAGATGAAATGTATCGTTCGTTTACGGGTAATTCTACTCGAAATATTTTTCAGAAATTAAAAGCACAGTTCGATTTGCAGGATGATGTAGAAGATTTAATCTTAAGAAAACGCCATTTGTTCAATGAAGCTTTTGATTTGAAAGAAGATTTGTATTTGATAGATGGAGTAGAAGAGTTAATCAAAGATTTACATGCAAACGGAATTCAGCTAATTGTAGCTTCTTCAGCTTCAAAAGTGACGATTAATAGAGTGTTTACTCGTTTTAATTTGCATCAATATTTTACCCATATTGTTTCCGGAGAAGATTTTCCAAAGTCGAAACCGCATCCTGCCATTTTTGAACATGCTGCGAGTTTGTCGGTTGCTCCAAAAGAAAATTGCATCGTAATTGAAGACAGTACTAACGGAATTCAAGCCGCAGTTTCAGCCGGAATTTATTGTGTAGGTTATGATAGTTTTCATTCGAAAGACCAAGATTTGTCAAAAGCCAATATCATTATTCGAAATTTCAACGAATTGAATTTTGAGAAAGTTCGAGATTTGAACTAACTCATTTCTTGATCGTGTAACGTATGTTTCGCTAAAATACGTTTGCTATCTTTTTTAACCGATTCATTTTTTCGCATCGACCAAAAGAAATCACTCGAAAACTTTCTAGCTTCCTCTAAATTCACAATAGGATTTGGATAATCTCGTCCTAATTCAAAACCGTACAACATGGATTCTATTGGAGTTAATTTCCAAGGTTCGTGAATGAATTCGGTTGGAATATTGGCTAATTCTGGAACCCATTTTTTAATGAAATTTCCATCTTCATCATGTTCGTACGAATTTTTAACAGGATTATAAACCCGTAATGTATTAATTCCTGTAACGCCAGCTTGCATTTGAATTTGGGGATAATGAATCCCTGGTTCAAAATCTAAAAATTGTTGGGCCAAATGCGGACTACAATTTTGCCAAGGTTGGAACAAATGGTGCGTGTAAAATGACACCACCAAAGCACGCATTCTAAAATTCAAATAACCCGTTGTATTCAAACACCGCATACAAGCATCAACTAACGGTACACCCGTTTTTCCTGTAATACATGCTTTGTGGTATTTTTCGTTAACTCTTTGATTCAAATTGCGATAGCCTTTATTTACAGCGATAAATTCCATCGAACATTCCATCTCAAATTTCTGAATGAAATGCGCTTGCCAACGCAAACGAGAAGCAAAATTAGAAATCTGACGCTTAAATTTTCCTTGCTGATGTAATTCCCAAGCTTTGGTATACACTTGTCTAATCGACAAATTTCCCCAAGCAATATAAGGCGATAAACGGCTACAACCTTTTCTAGCTAATTCTGGTTTTGAAATGTGACTGCTGTAATTTTGTACGCGTTCTTCAAAAAAAGATTTCATATAGCGCAAAGCTGTTGGAACGCCACCTTTCTGAAAATTAGGATTATGAACGGTTTTTATGGATGGAATTTCGAAATGATTTTCTAATTCTTCAATCTCAATGTATTTGATAAAACTTCTTGGTGTAGGTTGAAACGGAAGACAATTTTTATCCATAAAATCATACCAATCTTCTTTCCAAGTTTTTCTATTTTTAATTCCACGAATAATGCCATTGGTGATGTATTCGTTCCAAATAATTCCTTTGTTTTTTAATAATTTAGCAACAGCCAAATCCCTATCAAAAGTTAATTTTATTCCCGTTTCTTGATGTGAATAAACCGCTCTAATAGAAATAAGTTTCGATAGTTTTTCAAAAACTGCAACTGCTTCGCCTTGAACAATTAAGATTTGTGTGTGATATTTTAAAAGTTCTTTCTGTAAAGCTTCTAACGATTGTTTTATAAAATCAAAATGACGTTGACTGTAATGATAATCTTTCATCAACGAAGGTTCAAAAATATAAAGCAATAACGTTTTCCCAGAAGTCGATAAGGCTTCATGTAAGGCTTCATGATCGTGCAAACGTAAATCTCTCTTGAACCAAACAATTTTCATTTTTTTACATTTTATAGTGTTTAGGGCAACGCTATTTTATCCAACCGCTTCTTTGTAGACTTTGAGGCATTTTTCTCGTGCTTCTTTGTGGTCTACGATAGGTTTTGGATAATATTGAGTTTCCAATTCAGGAACCCATTTTTTGATGTATTTTAAGTCTATATCAAACTTTTTGATTTGTTCTGTGGGATTAAAAATTCGGAAATAAGGTGCAGCATCAACACCAGAACCAGCGGCCCATTGCCAATTTCCAACGTTACTAGCCATTTCGTAATCTAATAGTTTTTGAGCAAAATAAGTTTCGCCCCAACGCCAATCGATTAATAAATGTTTGCATAGAAAACTTGCTACAATCATACGCACGCGATTATGCATGTGACCAGTTGTGTTTAATTCGCGCATTCCAGCATCAACAAAAGGATAACCCGTTTTTCCCCGACACCATTTTTTGAATTGTTCTTCGTTATTTTCCCATTGAATAGCATCGTATTTTTCTTTGAAACTTCTGTTAGATGTATGCGGAAAATGCCATAAAATTTGCATGAAGAATTCGCGCCAAATCAATTCGTTCCAAAAGGTTTCGTTCTTTTCAGCAATCGCTTTATCAATCATTTTTCGAATTGAAACCGCTCCAAATCTGAGATAAATTCCCAAATAAGAAGTTTTATTTAAAGCAGGAAAATTTCGAGTAGCTTCGTAATTCTGAATTAAACTTTCCGAAACATCAAAAGGCGTAACTTTAATTTCAGATTTTTCAAAACCAATATCAGCCAACGATAAAAAAGGGTAGGAGTGCTGAGCAATTTTATCCAATTTTTCTTCAGATGGATAATGAACTAATTTTATTTTCTTAAAATTCTCTTTCCATTTTTTCGAATATGGTGTATAAACCACATACGGACTTCCATCGTCTTTCACCACTTCGCTTTTTTCGAAAATTACTTGGTCTTTTGAAGTTAAAAACGAAATTCCTTTACTTACAAATAACTGATTCATTTCCTTGTCACGCTTGCGAGCATAAGGTTCGTAATCGTGATTGGTGTAAACGGAAGTAATTTTATTTTCGGAAATTAATTTGGTAAAAACTTCAATTGGATTTCCATGAAAAACCGCTAATGATTTTCCGTGCTTCTTCAATTCCGATTGAATTTTTTCTAATTGTTCGTGAATAAATGAAACCCGAGCATCATTTTTTGGTAATTGCGATAGAATATTTTCATCAAAAATAAAAATAGGTAGCACTTCTTCATCGCTATTCAAAGCATGAAAAA
>CAZCIV010000345.1:0-3385 GCA_964498595.1 uncultured Flavobacterium sp. | reverse complement strand
ACCACCAATCATGGCGAGAAAGACATTTGGTTTTTAAAAATGGATTTTGATGGCACTATTCTAACCAATCAATGTTTTGGTGGCACTGGAAATGAAACTGGTTTTTACGGAATTGAATCTTCTGACGGAGGAATTGTAATAACCGGAAGAACTAATACGGATGATAATGGTGATGTAATAGGAAATTCGCAAGGAGAAGATTTATGGGTGTTTAAGCTGGGAGATAACACTACAGGAATCGAAGAACAATTGGACAAGTCTTCTTCCATATATCCAAACCCTGCAGATGATATGTTATATTTCTCTGAACTAATTAAAAACATCGAAATCTATTCAATAAATGGTCAAAAATTAATGCACTATTCAAACATAACTCAACTAAATATCGATTTTTTGGATTCGGGTACATATTTATTTCAGGCAGAAACAGCAGGCGGTAAAACTACTGTTCAAAAAATAATCAAGAAATAAAAACGATAACAACTAATTTTGAACACATTGAAAACACCAAACATAATAAAATTGATAGTCCCGGCATTATTTGTCGGGCTATCGCTTAATCCCATTTAAAAATGAAAACAATCCTCAAACATACCTCAATAGTAGCTGTTTTGGTATTAAACAATAGTACGTTTGCCCAAGACTACATTCCGTACTATCCTGCTGGTTGGGAGTTTAAGAATGATGCGGATTTGGTGGATTTTTCGCAAGTAAAAAGCGTAACCACGAAATACCTGACCCTTGACGAAAACGAGGAGTATCCCGTTTATGAAACCTATCTTTCGTGGAACAATACCTATCAGCTGACCGATTACCAGTTTGTCAATTACAATAACAGCTATGCCGACTTTGACGTACAGATAAATTACGCAAACCCCAACGGTAATGCTTTGAAATCGGTCAAAATTGTAAACCCCAACACCTTAAAACCATTAGAAGAATGGCAATATACCAATGACTCATTTAATGTGGAGAAGATAACCGTAAAACGCTACCTGCTGAATGTAGCCGAACCCGATGTTTTTGAGGTAAAATATGAGGGCAACGATGACGGTTTTGTACAGGAAACTGTTTATACTCCACAAAACAAGATTAACAGCCAAACCAAATATTGGGAATATCGCAAAGATGACGGTAGTTACCAATCAGTCAAAAAACTGTATCTTGATAATTTTCTTGACCAAACTGATAGCTTAATCTTCAATTCTGACAGAAAAAAAATTGCCCACTATATTACCAACCTCGGTATAACCACACAAACCCAATATCAATACAAACCCCGAAAAGTAGAAATTTTTGGAGATGAACACGATTATCAGCAATTGGAACGCATCGTAAAAGATGGAAAAGATACCGAACGCTACGAATATGAATACGACGAAAAAGGAAATTGGATAGTACGCAAAACTTACAGAATAAAATTTGCCAGATGGGAATATACCGAAATAACAAGGCGTGAAATCGAGTATAGGAACTAACTGAAAACAGCAACAAGATGAAATATCCCATAGCATTTTTACTGATGATAAAGAGCCTGACCGCTTATACACAACTGCAAACAGAACCCTCACACCTCATTCCGCCCAAAACCTATTGGCAGTCTTTTGGGTTTCAGAAACAGCCCAAACAGGTCGGTATCGTCTATTACAAGACCGACAGCCTCGGCTACGAACCTGCAATGCTCGAAGCGTACAACTTCAACGAAGAAGGATTTATTACCCAAAAATACATCCGCATCTTTGGCGAATACGGCAGTGAAACCGTGAACAATTACGTGTACAGCAATGGCGTATTGGACAGCATCAACACGCTGGCATCTGCCCAAAACTTCAACAGCCAACAAAAACTGCATTATAGCAACAGCGGGCAGCTCACGCACATTACCGCCAGCGGAAAATTTGCCGACTACACCGACACCTATACCTCCGATGACAACGGAATGGTAGCCACCATAGAGCGCAAATGGAAAAGCGGTGGCAGTAAAAAAACCTTTTTCAAGCACAACGGCAATTACGTCCGTGAAAAGGAAACAGCACCCGACGGCAAGATTACCGAAAGCTATACCGTGTATGACGAAGACGAACTGTTTGCCTCGTTCACGCTGGGTGGACGACCTGTGGTAACTTTTCACGACAGCTACCACCGTATAGAATTTGAAACCGAAGTGAACACACACGCTCTCAACTACGCTCTGGAACAACGAAAATTAAAGCAAAGCAACCCCGAAGCATTCAACAAGCTGATGTCCTAACTGCAAGGCAAATCCACATCGAGAGTGGTGTTCGACATACCCGCAATGGCGACAAACGAACAGGGCGATTGGACAAAACGCCTGCAAATAGACCGCCGTTTCAGCAAAGGCGAAAGACGATTGGTGTTTAAAAAGTTAGTGTATGCAGACGGTACGGAAAGCGGAAGCACCGACTACGATTTGATTTTTGAACGAAAAACAGAACGGATGAAATAGTGAACAACAACCTTAATCCGATGAAAGAAAAACTACCCCTAAATAAGCAAGACATCAAAAAGATTAGAAACTATTTAATCCCGATATTGGTGTTTCCATTTCTGGTCGTAGGAATGTTTTTTGGTTTCTATTCCATTTTTTTGAGCGACAGCCAATTTCTGCAAGACAAAACCGGGCAATATATGCTTATCGGCTTTAGCGTGTTTTTCTTTGGTATCATCGTTTATATGATTTCGACAAGTGTAATAGATTCAAGGCGGGGTTTTAAGCACAGGATTACAGGTAAAATAACCGACAAAAAATTAGACGTTCGCACATCTACCACTCATTCGTCCAACGGAAAAACAGGCAGTAGCAGTAGCCATAGCAGTACCTCACGGCACTATTATGTGTGTATAGACGATGTTCAATATTCGATAGAGCAACAATATTACGGAAAAGTAAAAGTGGGCAATGATGTCATTTTGGAAAAAGCACCCAAATCAAACATAACCCTGCTATTGGAAGTAACCAAAACAGAACGGATTAAATAATGAAAAACGATGTCCCCCTGCCTGCCGGCAGGTATGTGGTTCAAAACAACAGAAATGAAAATAAGATTAAACATTTTTTTCGCTATTGCGGTTGTTCTCATCGCTTCGGGAGCTGATGCCCAATCGTTGCCCGACATCAGCTATCGAGATTACGGCTATTCCAAGCCTTTGAAAAAAGTGACACAACTATATTACAGCATTGATTACGACAATGACGGAAGCGTAAAAAACATAGAAGAAGTAGAAAAAGTAACCAAAATATTCAATGCAGACGGCAACATCGAAAGCTACGAAAATCAAAGTTTCCTCGATGACAGTTGGGCAAAATCGCAAAGCACCTACAAAAACAAACGGTTAGCAAAAGAAATCTGGACACACAGCAATC
>CAZCIV010000344.1:0-3393 GCA_964498595.1 uncultured Flavobacterium sp. | reverse complement strand
CTGATTTTATTTGGTAAAACGATACTAACTTTCAATTGATTTGTATCTAAAAAATAAGCAACTTTTTGATGATAAACACCTGTAGCTTCCATAACATAATGAACTTCTTCATGATTTTCAACTAATTTACTAACCCATTCAACCAAAGCTGAAAATCCTTTTTCATTATTCTTAAAAACCTTGTATGAAAATAAATCAACGGATAAATCCTCTAACAACCTTCCAATTGTTACCACCAATTCCTTTTGTGCAACGTCAATGCCAACAACTTTTTTTAGTTCTTTCATAACTTTAATTTTAAATAATAAAGTGATGAATCTTCCTTCGTCTTTTCTCCTTACTGGATATTCTGGATATTAAGCTAATCTTAATTCCTTACATTCTGTTCAGACTCTAAAAGACAAAAAAGAATGAGGATATTTCTATGTGAGAATATGTTTCTTGGAACTATTTAGACACATTTGTTCTCTCATTCTATTTCACTTTAAACTTGTAAAATTATTGACTTTAAATATTAAAATCTATAACTTAGCAAACATAGGAGTAACATAGAAAATTATCTTAACCGAACAAGACATTCCATTTTACATAGAAAAGAAAGACCAAGAAAGAAAATGAAAACCCAATTAGCCCTGATTGTAGTGGAAATCCTTTTTTATTTTTTTGCCTTCGAGAGAACCTCAGGCAAAAAATAAAAAAGATTGCAACGAAAAGCGGGAACAGGGAAACCAAGAAAGTCCAAGACATTCGCTTCCAATTATTTACATTAAAAATTACAATTGTTAATAATTTTTGTTGATAAAATTTTGATATTGCTATTGATTATCTAACTTTGTTGTTATGCAGATAGAAAAACACATATCCGACTTATTATATCGTTATCAGTGCGTTACTGTTCCTGGTTTTGGTGCGTTTTTAACCGAAACTGTGTCCGCTCACGTTACAGGAAGCGCAAGTTCGTTTTTTCCACCTAAAAAAGTGGTTTCGTTTAATGCGAATGTAAAAAACAATGATGGTTTATTGGCGAATCATGTGGCATTACAAGAAAAAATGTCATACGAATTAGCCGTAATCAAAATTGGTGATGTGGTGAACGAATGGACGTATTTGTTACAAAACCGCAATCGTGTAGTGTTGAAAAACATTGGCGAAATTTCGGTTAACAATGAAATGAATTGGGTTTTTGAACCAGCTAATACGGTAAATTATTTAACGGATTCGTTTGGTTTAAGTAGCTTTGTTTCTCCTGAAATTACAAGAGAAGTTTTAAAGAAAGAAGTAGAAGCTTTAGAAGAAAAGGCTCCGATTATTTTTACTCCTGAAAGAAAAAGAGATTACTCGTATTTAAAATATGCAGCTGTTTTTGTGGTGATGTTGGGCGCTAGTGGTTTTGGATATAAAACGTATTACGATCAACAAATTGAAACAAAAACTTTAGCGGTTCAGAAAAACGTACAAGAAAAAGTACAACAGCAAATTCAACAAGCGACTTTTGTAATTAGCGCACCAGTTGAAGCGGTTGAATTAAGTGTGGCTGCTCCAGTTGAAGAAAAAATGCCTTATCATTTAGTAGCTGGTGCTTATAGAAGTGAAGTGAATGCTAACAAAGCTATTGCCGAATTAAAAGCCGCTGGTTTTGAAAATGCTAAGATGCTTCCGATGAACAAACACAACTTATACCCTGTGGTTTATGGAAGTTTCAAAAACTTAAACGAGGCTCAAACTGAAAGAAAAAACATTCAAAAATCGCACAATGCGGAAGCTTGGTTGTTAATCGAATAAAAATTTAACACTTTGCGTAATAATTATTGAAATCCCAATTTTGGGATTTTTTTTTGCATTTAATTATCAAATTCCTCATTATCTTTGCAAAAAAAACAATGCAACCAAAATTTCCTTCAGAATCGGTAACTACTTTAACCGACTTAGTTTTACCAGGTGAAACGAATCCATTAAACAATTTATTTGGTGGTGAATTGCTTGCTCGTATGGATAGAGCGGCGAGTATTACCGCTAGAAGACACTCACGTAGAATTTGTGTAACGGCATCGGTGAATCACGTGGCGTTTAACAGAGCTATTCCGTTGGGAAGTGTGGTAACTGTTGAATCTAAAGTTTCGAGAACGTTCAACACTTCTATGGAAATTTTTATTGATGTTTGGATTGAAGACAGAGAATCAGGAATTAAAAACAAAGCGAACGAAGCAATTTATACTTTTGTTGCAGTTGATGAAACCGGAAGACCAATTCCTGTTCCACCAATTGAACCAGAAACTGAATTAGAAAAGCAACGCTACGAAGCAGCATTAAGAAGAAAACAACTAAGCTTAGTCTTAGCTGGAAAAATGAAACCAAGCGAAGCAACGGAATTAAAAGCGTTGTTTACAGAATAAAACAAAAGCCTACTTTTAAAAGAGTAGGCTTTGTGTTTAATTGGCATTTTCTAATGCATATTCGGGATAGGTTTCTTTTAAGTAGTCTTCTGCTTTGGATGGGATGATTTTCATTATTATATACATTGATAAATAAAAAGAAACTAATATAAAAGATATGGTAAATAACCAGAAGTTACTTTCTAAAACATTGTATCTAGAACCATTAAAAAGAATATTCAGCAATTGAAAAGGTAAGTACAAAATTCCAGATAATCCACCATAACTGTAAATCATTTCTTTAAATAACCATCTTTTTTCGTTTGGAACATTTTGTTTTTTCTTCTTATACTTTGATATCCAAATTATAAACAACGTAATTAAAAAGGAGCCTATGAACAATGCAGTAAATAGTTCGTCAAAATATATTATTTTTAATATCCCAGCCGTTAAAAATGTTGCGATAATTACCCCAATTATTTGGGGAATTTTAAAAAACGATTTGAAATGTTTCCAAATCAAAAGATTATATTTTTTTCCTAAAGCCGCTTGACGTTTTTCCACCACATCCATAAACCCAAAAATCCCAAATTTCTTAAACTCCATTTGCAAGGCATCTTCAAACGAATTTTTTGGATTTTCTTGCCATTGTGCTTCTATTGAATTGGCTAAATGATCTACTAATTCCGTTTGTAAATCGTACCATTCTACGTAATGTTGGCGCGTGAATTGGTATAAGCGATCTATTTGTTCTGGTGTGAGTTTCATTGGAATAAATGTTTGTTTTTTTGGTTAAGTTTCAAAATCTGAATTGTAAAATATACCAAATAAGCAAATAATAAATAAAAGAAAATAGCCATAACAAGATTTGATGGCGATTTACTACTGTAGCCAGGGAAAAAGAAAATCTGCGCATAATAAAGCAAACCTAAAAGCCCACCAGCCTTTTCAATTACATATAATCTTTCTTTTAGATATATGTAAAAATAAAATATTTGAAAAAGAGCAATAGAAAGAATTA
>CAZCIV010000343.1:0-3409 GCA_964498595.1 uncultured Flavobacterium sp. | reverse complement strand
ATTAATATTTGTTCACATATTTGTGAACAAATATTGTATATTTGCAAAAGCATTTCACCACCAATATGGAAATTAAATTTCAAAAAACATATTTAGAAGACCTTTATCAAGGAAATACAAAGCCCTACAAGGAATATAAATCCAATAGGCAACTCGTGGCACAATATGTTAAAACTATAAATAAGCTAAAATCAATAACACACAAAGAACAATTATTTCAATTAAAAGCACTACGATATGAAAAACTTACTGGTAATTTAAAAGGATTGAGTTCTGTAGCTGTAAATATGCAATACAGAATAATCTTTAAAGAAGTAGCTTCCACTTCAAATGAACTTATAATCGATATTTTAGAAATCGAAGAATTGAGTAAGCATTACGAATAGTAAGAACCGAAAACAATTGAAAAAATGACACCAACAAACACAAACATCCCTGCTTTTGCTACACATCCAGGTGAAATACTATTAGATGAAATTGAGGCAAACGATTTCTCTCAAATAGATTTTGCTAAAATGATTGGATATAGCAGAAGTCAATTGAATGAAATAATCAAAGGCAAAAGAAACATAAATGCAGATTTAGCTTTACTCCTAGAAAAAACTTTAGGAGTAGATGCAGAATACTGGATGGAAGCACAGAAAAATTACGATTTAGATAAAGCTCGAATTGATGCTAAAAACAAAGAACAATTAGAAGCAATTGAAATTTGGAAAGTAATAAAAGAGTTTATTCCAGTATTATTTTTTAAAAGAGAAAAAGTCATTAATGGTAATCCTCTTATTGATAATCAAATCATTAGAAAAATATACAACATTGCTAATTTAGACGAATTAGCAACATTAAGAGTCCAAAGTACTTTTGCTCGATTTAAAAAATCAACAAAGCTTAAGTATGATGTAGTCAACATTATCGGCTGGGTTAAATTAGTACAATACAAAGCTAAAGAAGTAATTGTACCTCCATTTAACCATGAAAATAGAGAGGAACTAATATCAGAGTTAAGAGAGATTATTTCTAAGAATAAAGATGTACTCAATAAAGTACAAAGCAAATTACATGAATACGGTATAAAATTAATCTATCAAGCAAAAGGAGAAAAAACACCTGTCGATGGAGTTTCATTCTGGAGCGAAGGCAATCCGGCTATTGGAATGACCCTTAGACATAATCGTTTGGATAATTATGCATTTACTCTTTTTCATGAATTAGGACATATTTTTGAGCATTTAGTAAACGATAATACAGCTGAATTCATTGATCTCGATTTAAAAAATGAGGAAGAAGAATATAAAAAATCAGCTGAAGAAAAAGAAGCAAATATCTTTGCTCAAAATGGATTAATTGATCCAAAAGATTGGAAAGATTTTGAAAATAATCTTTCCACAAAAAATAATGATATTGCTATTAAAACATTCGCTAAAAAAGTAAAAATACACCCATGTATTGTAAGAGGTAGAATCTGTTATACTTTAAATGATTATCGTACTTTCTCTCAAATTAGTCACGATATCAACTAGTTTTTTTACTATTAAAATCAATTATGCGGTGAATAAGTAGTTTATTCACCGCATTTTTCTATTTAAACATTTGCGTCTTTGCTCCCAATAAACCCAAATACTTCTCTTTCATTTCATCTGAAAGAAAAGAAATTTCAAGTAGTTCTTCCCATTTAGGAGTTGCTTTTTGCATTTGTTCTAGGATAGTTATAACAGTTTTCTCATTTAGTTGTAATCTCTCTTTGGCATAATAGTCAATAAAATCAGTAGCTTTTAAATTACTTTTCTTTCCCTTTAAGGTTAGTGCTATTTCTTCTTCAGGATTTTTAATTGCAATACTAGAATTTAAAAAATCATACACTGGAGTTAATGTTGTTTTTTCATTCTTGGTAATCAATGAAAAGTTTTTCAAATGCATATCTTCATTACCTGTAACATAGCAGAACAGTATTCTTTTAAAAAAATCCGCTTTTTCAATAGCCGGAAACGAGCAAAACTCATCAATTACTGGAACAAGTTTCTCCATCGTAAAACGATATTTTGTATCTCTTGTATTTCCTGTTAATTGTGCAAAATCTTCGGTTGCGAGTTTTTTACCTTTTCCATAACGGTCAAAACGTTTTATGAAATAAGACAAACTACCGTCTTTAGCATATAACATTCCATGAAAGGGAACATCTAAACCAAACACTTTTGCCATTCGCATAGTTACATCTTCATTTTGGGGTAATTCAGGAAATAAATCATTTTGAGGTTTAATTATATATGTTCCAAATTGGTCAACAATTTTAAATTCTTGTTCAACTACAGAAATAGTAGCGCTCAACTTGGGTTGAACACCTTGAATAGATAGCTTTTTTGCTCTATTTGCGGCTTCTTGTCGAAGTTCAGCAGCTGTATAAGGTAAATCATTCAAATGAGTCAATTTAGGAGCTATCATTCGAAGTCCTTTTTCGCTGTATTTATTATTACCACATAACTCGTATGTAATTGGACATCTATTCATCTTCCATCGATTTAACCGTTACCGCACCCACCAAATCGTTGCCAGTTGCAATTAGTTGTGAGAAATAATCTTTTTTGTCAATTTTAGCAATCTTTAATAAACCTTCTAACATTATACCTTCAGGCAATAGTCCTTCAAAAAAAGGTGGAAAAGATTTGTAACCATATTTTTTATGATTTAAAGGCATAGTCAAAGAAACCGCTTCACCATCATATTTTTCATCATATTCAAAATAATATTCAGCTGGAGAAACTTCAGTCAGTACTCCTGCTCTATTTCCATGAACCATTACAATTGCTCTTCTCATAATTATTTAGTTAACGGACTTTTGAATTCTACTTTAATATTTAAAACCTGGAGTACCGCCATAAGATTATTCCAACGAACTGTTTCTTTATTTTTTTCAATATCAAAAACAGTGGTCTTCCCTACTCCTGCTAAGTTGGCTAACTCTAGCTGTGTAAGTCCTGCTTTTTTACGATGGTCTTTTACTAAAGCACCTAAATCGAAATTATTCATTTTTTACTGTTTAAGCGGTAAAAATAAGTAATTTAATAATATGAAAGCATGAAAAAGGAAGAAAATATTGTTATTTTACTGCTATAGCGGTAAAAACGTAACGTAAATCTAGAATATTTGAATATTAACTCAAATTTAAAACAAAATTACTGTTATAGCGGTAAAAAATGCATTTTAATAAATTTATGCTGTGAATAGAGATTCTATTAACCGCATAATTTACAGTAAAAATTTACTATATGCTCTAAATTTAATTATAATTAAAACAGGTAAATCCCAATATTAACAGGTAAAAAAAGGATTAAAACCTGTATTTACCTACATAAAAGCTTAAAATATTCATGTATAATATAATATATCTTGAAACAATACTTTGAGCCATTAC
>CAZCIV010000342.1:0-3410 GCA_964498595.1 uncultured Flavobacterium sp. | reverse complement strand
AATTTTAACTTAATGTAGCATTTGTAATACAATTATTTAAATTTAATGGAGTTAATTTGTATAATAATTGGTAGGGTTTTTAATTATCAAAATGTTATACATAAAATATTAAAAAGATGAAAAAAATATTTATAAGTATTATCCTTTTTGTTACATCATTAGGGTTTTCACAAGATTGGAATTACAATTTTGAAGAAGCTAAAAAATTAGCAGCGGAACAAAATAAAAATATCGTAATTGTTTTTTCTGGTTCTGATTGGTGTGCACCGTGTATTAAATTAGATAAAAATATTTGGCAGTCTGAAGCTTTTAAAAAAGAAGCAGGAGATAATTGGATTATTGTTAAGGCTGATTTTCCTCGAAAAAAAGCAAACACCTTATCAAAAGAGCAAACAGAGCACAACAAAAAACTTGCTGAAAAATTTAATTTAGAAGGTAGTTTTCCACTAGTTGTTGTGTTAGATAAAACAGGTAAAGTTTTAGGCAAAATGGGCTTCAAAAACGTTTCTCCTGAAGAGTATATTAAAATGATTCATGCTTTTGACAAATAATGAGAAATAGTTTTTTCATATTATTTTTAGTTTTTTCATCACAACTATTTAGTCAACAACTTTTTAAGAGAAAACTAAGTTTATTGGGAAGTCCATTCGAAATTACAGTTATTGCTAAAGATTCAGTAGAAGGTAATTATTTTAACAATTTAGCTATTTCTGAAGTAAAAAGAATTGAAAATTTAATTTCAGATTGGATTCCAACTTCTCAAATTTCAAAAGTCAATCAAAATGCTGGAATATCACCTGTTAAAGTAGATATAGAAGTATTTGAATTAGTTGAAAGAGCCGTAAAGATTTCTAAATTAACTTCTGGTGCATTTGATATTAGTTATGCCTCAATGGATAAAATTTGGAAATTTGACGGTAACATGAAAGAGATGCCATCACCGGAAGCTATTAAAAAGTCGGTTGAAAAAGTTGGGTATCAAAAAATTATTTTGAATCCTAAAGACACAACTATCTTTCTTAAGAACAAGGAAATGAAGTTAGGTTTAGGTGGAATAGGACAAGGTTATATTGCAGATAAGATTAAAACGTTACTTCAAGTAAAAGGATGTAAATCGGGCTTGGTTAATGTGTCAGGAGATATAAATACTTGGGGAACACAACCTGATGGAAAATCTTGGACAGTAGGTATTGTTAACCCAATGAATAAAAATAAAGTATTTGCCACTTTTCCACTCGATGATAGTGCAGTTGAAACTTCAGGAAGTTATGAAAAATATGTATCTTTTAATGGAAAACGATATTCACACATTATAGATCCAAGAACGGGATATCCTGCAACAGGTATTATAAGTGTATCTGTTTTTGCTAAGCAAACAGAAATTGCTGATGCACTTGCTACAGGAATATTTGTTTTGGGAGTAGAAGTAGGTATCGATTTAGTAAATCAATTAAAAGGAATAGAATGTATTATAGTGGATGACAAAGGAGGAATTCACGTATCAAAAAATATAGACATCAAAAAATATCAATAGTATGAAAAAATTTATAATCGTTTTTTTAATTTTTATAGGAGTATCTTCTTGCAATTCTGTTAAAGAATATGATAAACAATATATTAATGACCCTGATATGAAATTGTCAGCAAGAGCTTCTGAGCGATATGAAACAACTTTTCAAGTATATAGAGAAGCTGCTTCTGGAGCTAATGGAGGAAAGACAGGTGGAGGTTGTGGATGTAATTAATATAACTAATAATGAAAAATAAAATTATTTTATTACTTGTCTTAATTAGCAATTATGCTTTTTCACAAGTAGCAGATTCTACAAAAATTACTTATAAAAAACGTGTTTTAGAAACAATTGAAGTTGATTTCCTACTAAGTTACTATAAGCAAGATGGTGTTCACTCTTCTGTATCTGGTGGTATGGGTTCAGAAAAGTTAACCGATTTAGCATCAAATATTGTCGTTGCTATACCTTTAAATGATGATGATGTTTTAACTGTTGATATGGGATTATCAGCTTACACATCAGCATCCTCTAGTAATATAAATCCATTTAATGCTACAGGAGCTTCTGGAGGTGATGATGATGATGATGATGATGATAGAGCTAATACAGGCCCTTATGGTACTCCTTGGCAAGCTTCATCTGGTGCATCGGCTCAAGATGTATTGGGAACTGCTGTAATAAATTATAGTCACAGTTCAGATGACAGGAATCTAATCTGGAATGCAGATGTTTCATTTTCAAATGAATATGACTATACTTCATTTGGTTTTGGTGGTGGAATAAGTAAATTATTTAATAATAAAAACTCTGAAGTTAGCATCAAAGGAAATGTTTATTTAGATCAATGGAGACCAATATATCCGACAGAATTACACGAATATGGTGTTTATGGTAATAATTTTCAAAACCAAGGTTATTTTCAAGGTGTTGACATAATAGACCAAAATGGATTAACTTCCAATAGTTATTTACCTTCTTCATTTGAACAGTGGAAAACAACGAATAGAAATTCATATGCTGCTTCATTTGGTTTTTCCCAAGTTGCTACAAAAAAAATGCAATTTTCAATATTTTTTGATCTTTTGCAGCAAGAAGGTATGCTATCAACACCTTATCATAGAGTTTATTTTGCTGATAAAGCTAATTATTATATTGGTCAGGCTCAATATATTCCAGTATATGAATCATCTCAAAATAAAGGGGTTTATCAGTTAGCCGATGATATAGAACGTTTACCAGGAACTCGCTTTAAATTACCATTTGGAGGTAGATTAAATTATTATTTAAATGAAAGGTTTTCATTGAGAACATATTATAGATATTATTGGGACGATTGGGGAATCACATCTCATACTGCTAGTTTAGAGTTACCTATTAAATTATCAGATAAATTTACTGTATTTCCAATGTATCGATATTATGTACAAAATCAATCTAAATATTTTGCACCTTATGAAACTCATTTATCAACTGAAAAGTTTTATACTTCTGATTATGATTTATCTAGTTTTAGTGCAAATCAATATGGTTTTGGGATTGGGTATACCGATATTCTAACTAATGCGAAAATTTGGAAATTTGGATTAAAAAGTATAGATTTTAGATTCAATCATTATGATAGAAATGATGGTTTAAATGCTAATATTATCACTTTTGGAATTAAATTTGTGGAACAATAATCTAATTTAATTATGCACATTCTAATAGTGGAAGACGAAAAAGGTATTGTTGACTTCTTAAAACAAGGTTTAGAAGAAGAAGGATATACCATTTCATCTGCTTCAGATGGTGAAGAAGGATTGAGAAAAGCAATTGAATTTCCAATAGATTTAGTTTTATTAGATTGGATGTTACCCAAAATGCAAGGAATTGATGTTTGTAAAAATATTCGATTAC
>CAZCIV010000341.1:2230-3421 GCA_964498595.1 uncultured Flavobacterium sp. | reverse complement strand
ATTTAACCAAATTTCTATAAAATGACTAGAAAAATACTTATTTTTTCATTATTTATTTTAGCATCGGGATTTTCTTTTGCTCAAAATAAATTGTGGACTATTACTTCTGACGAAAAGTTAGGAGATTTAGAAAAAATGGAACGTGCTTCAACTCCATTTTCGTATCAAATTATGAATTTGAATTTTGAAGCTTTCAAGCGCTCTTTAGTTGGCGCTCCTTTAGATACTGACAATGTTTTTTCAAATGTAGTGTTAGATTTTCCAAACTCTAAAGGTGAATTGTCAAAATTCAGAGTTTATGAAGCTCCAATCATGGAAAAAGGTTTGGCTGACAGATATCCTGATATTAAATCTTATTCGGCTATAGGTATTGATAATCCTGCGGTAAAATTAAGATTTAGTGTTACGATTTTTGGATTACATGTTATGTCTTTATCAGGTGATGAAGGAACTTATTATATTGATACCTACACAAAAGATTTAAACAATTACATTGTTTACAATAAAAAAAATCTGCAATCTGTAAGAACTTTTGGATGTAAAGTAGAAGAAGACCCTGAAGCAATTGTGGCTCAAAACAGATCACAATTTACTAATGAACCGTTAGCAAGTGACAGTAGGTTTAGACAATACAGATTAGCTATGGCGTGTACAGTAGAGTATGCTTCGTTTCATGTTAATGCAGCTGGAGTGAGTACTGGTACAACTGAAGCTAAAAAGGCCGCTGTTTTGGCTGCTATGAATGTTACCATGACACGTGTTAATGGTATTTATGAAAGAGATT
The DNA here is from genome assembly GCA_964498595.1 of uncultured Flavobacterium sp. Lineage (GTDB taxonomy): Bacteria > Bacteroidota > Bacteroidia > Flavobacteriales > Flavobacteriaceae > Flavobacterium. The sequence continues at coordinate 2,637 of CAZCIV010000341.1, read as the reverse complement.
TATCTCTGAGAATGAATTTTGTTTCAAATAATGATTTAATTATTTTTATAGATACAGATTCTTTTGATAATTTAAATGCAAATAATAATCTACTTGCTCAAAGTCAAACGGTAATTACCAACACTATAGGTTCAGCTAATTTTGACATTGGTCATACTGTTAGTACCGGAGGTGGAGGAGTTGCAGGTCTTGGTGTAGTTTGTAATAATTTTCAAAAAGCAAGAGGAATTACTGGTAGTTCATCGCCAGTAGGTGATGCTTATGATGTGGATTTCGTAGCACATGAAATGGGTCATCAATTTGGTGCTCCTCATACTTTTAGTTCAAATGATGACACAGCAGGAAATTGTGATTTGGATAATGTTAGTAACTCAACTGCAGTAGAACCTGGAAGTGGTTCAACAATT
>CAZCIV010000341.1:0-2220 GCA_964498595.1 uncultured Flavobacterium sp. | reverse complement strand
CTCACGAAATGGGGCATCAATGGGGAGCAAATCATACGTTTAATAATTTTTGCAGCGGAAACAGAAACAATTCTACAGCTGTAGAGCCTGGAAGTGGTTCAACAATTATGGCTTATGCAGGAATTTGCGAAGAAAATGTTCAGTCTAACTCAGATGCCTATTTTCATGCATCTAGTCTTCAGTCTATTGCAAATTTCATTGCTTCTACAAGTTGTGCATCTAGTATTTTAAATAACAATAATCCACCTGTTATTTCTCCATTATCATCTTACATAATACCAAAAGGAACTGCTTTTGTTTTAACTGGAACTGCTACGGATTCAAATCCTAATGCATTAACGTATTGTTGGGAGCAAGTAGATGCTGTTCCAGGAACTAATTATCCAACAACAATTCAGACCTCTGGGCCAGTTTATAGGTCGTTAAGTCCATCAACTTCCAATAAAAGATATTTCCCAAATTTCCAAAGCGTTTTACAAGGTAATCTAACACCTACTTGGGAAGTAACTCCAGATGTTACAAGACAATTAAATTTTGCTTTAACTGTTAGAGACAACCAAACGCCACAAGGAGGTCAAACAGCAAGAGCTAACATGGCAGTTAATACAGTTGCCGCAGCAGGTCCATTTAAAGTTACAAGTCCAGCATTGAATGCATCATATAATACAGGTAGCACACAGACCATTACTTGGGATGTAGCAGGGACTACTGGAAATGGTATAAATACTGCAAATGTTAACATATTATTGTCAACAGATAATGGTGCAACATTCACAACTTTACTTGCAAATACTCCAAACGATGGAACTCAAGTTGTAACTATGCCATCTACTCCAGCAACAAATTGTAGAATCTTAATTGAGGCTGTAGGTAATATTTATTATGCTGTTTCACCTAATTTTTCTATTGGATATACCATTACAACTTCTTGTAATACTTATACAATGAATACGCCTTTTACAATTCCTGATAATAATAGTTCGTTTACAGTAAGATCTTTAAATGTTCCTACAACTAATGCTATTACAGATGTAAATGTTGGGGTTAATATTAATCATGCCTATATAGGGGATTTACAAGTTATAGTGCAAGGGCCAATGACGCCTGCAACATCTTCGACGTTGTTAAATTTACAATGTTCAGTTAATGATAACATTAATGCTACATTTGACGATCAAGGTTCAGCATTAGTATGTGTATCGCCAATATTAGGTAATGTTACACCAAATTCACCACTAAGTGTTTTTAATGGTTTAAATCCAAACGGAAACTGGCTTATAGGGGTTAGAGATTTAGGTGCTGGTGATATAGGAACTGTGACTTCATATACAATTACAATTTGCTCGCAAGTTGTAACGCTTACTTCAGATACTTTTGGATTGGAGAACTTCTCATTGTATCCAAACCCTAATAACGGAAACTTTAATATTCAATTTACTTCTAATACAGGTAATGAAATTAAAGTTAATGTTCATGATATTAGAGGAAGAGAGATTTTTAATAAATCATATAATAACAATGGATTGTTTAATGAAACATTACAACTAGATAACGTTCAATCTGGAGTATATCTTGTAACAGTTCAAGATGGTACCAGAAAAGAAGTGAAGAAAATTGTAATTCAATAAGTTGAATTAGTATTTTATAAAAAAGGGAAGCTTTAAGCTTCCCTTTTTTTATTTTCCATTATAAGTGTTCATGGTATTGTTTAATCCGGCTAGAGCAAATGATTTTACAATTTCTGAACTAATTTCTAAGCGTTCTTTCAGTTTTTCTTTTTCTTCTTCTGTCCATTCGCCTAAGACATAATCTACTTGTTGTCCTTTTTTAAAAGCATCGCTAATGCCAAATCTAAAACGAGGATATTCGGTTGAGTTTAACAATAATTGAATATTCTTTAGGCCGTTATGACCACCATCGCTTCCTTTGGTTTTAATTCGTATGGTTCCAAAAGCTAAATTCAAATCATCGGTAATAACCAACATGTTTTCTTTTTCGATGTTTTCTTTTTCTAACCAATATTTTACGGCTTTCCCACTTAAATTCATATAGGTGTTAGGCTTAAGTAATAATAAGGTTCTTCCTTTAATTTTTAGTTCGGCTATTTCACCTAGTTTTACGGTTTGAAAAGAAATTTTTTCCTTGTTAGCTAAATAATCCAAAACTTTAAATCCGATATTGTGTCGTGTATTTGCATATTCTGAGCCAATATTTCCTAGC
>CAZCIV010000340.1:0-3427 GCA_964498595.1 uncultured Flavobacterium sp. | reverse complement strand
ATATCTCGAGTTGCTAATTCGCCATCAGAATGATATTGAAAAACAAAACGTTCCATTTTTTGATTCAATATATGAGCTCCAAATCCTCGAATCGCTTCGGTAATCAAGAAAGCTTGACTTTTATTAGGTTCGTAAAGTGCTGTGGGATGAAATTGAATGTATTTCATTTTTTCCAATATCGCACCTGCTCGATACGCCATCGCTACACCATCTCCTGTAGAAACAAAAGGATTGGAAGTCACACCAAACACTTGTCCCGAACCACCAGTTGCTAAAACGGTTGCTTTTGCTACGATGGATGTCACTTCGCTTTTTTCATCAAATCCAATGATTCCGATGCATTTTTGATTGTCTAGCAAAACATCTGTGGCAAAAAAGGAAGTTTTGATGGTAACATTCGGTAAATTTTGAACCACTTGAATCAACTTGGTTTCAATTTCTAATCCTGTTTTGTCTTTGTGATGTACAATTCGGTTTTGGGAGTGGCCACCTTCTAATCCTAAATCTAATTCTCCTGAATTATTTTTGTCCAATTCCACTCCCCATTGAATCAATTCTTTTAATCGGGCAGGAGCTTCTGTAATTACGTGTTCGACTACTTTTTTATCGCAAATGCCTTTTCCAGCAAGTAAGGTGTCTTGAATATGTTGTTGGTAACTGTCTTTGATAAAGTCGTGTACTACGGCAATTCCGCCTTGAGCGTAATAGGTATTGCACTCGTCAATGGAAGTTTTGCTAATTAAGGTAATTTGTAGGTTCGGATTTTGTTCACTGAGATATTTCGCTAGAGATAATCCCGCTAATCCTGTGCCTACTATGAGTATATCGGTTTCTAAATTTTGCATGATGTTTTAGTTTAGCGCTAACATTCTTTGAATAGGAAGTAAAGCTTTTTCGATGATTTTGTTGTCCAAATGTACTTCCGGACTTTCATTTTGTAAACATTGATAGAGTTTTTCTAAGGTGTTGACTTTCATAAACGCACACTCGCTACACGCACAAGTATTGTCTTCTTTTGAAGGCGCTGGAATTAATGTTTTGGCTGGATTATCCAATTGCATTTGGTGTAAAATTCCGGCTTCTGTGGCTACGATAAAAGTGTCGTTTGTACTGTTCTTTACATGATTCAACATGCCTGAAGTCGAACCTATGTAATGCGCTACTTTCAAAATATGAGTTTCCGATTCAGGATGTGCGATGATCGTAGCAGTTGGATGTTTTTTATATAAATCGATTAATTTTTCTAAAGAAAACGCTTCGTGAACAATGCAAGAACCTTCCCATAAAACCATATCGCGACCTGTTTCAGCAATTAAATATTTGCCTAAATTTTTATCAGGAGCAAACACGATAGGTTGGTCTTCTGGAATGGATGCAATCACTTTTTTAGCATTGGAAGATGTACAAACAATGTCGGTTAAGGTTTTAACTTCAGCTGTGCAATTAATGTAAGTTACAACAGTATGATTCGGATACTTTTTTAAGAAAGCTTTGAATTCATCAGGCGGACAACCATCGGCAAGGGAACAACCTGCTTTTACATCGGGAACGATTACTTTTTTATTGGGATTGACAATTTTAGCCGTTTCTGCCATGAAATAAACGCCTGCAAAAACTATAATATTGGCATCAACTTGCGATGCTTTTCTCGATAATTCTAAACTATCACCCACAAAATCAGCAATTTCTTGAATGGCTTCTTCTTGATAATAATGCGCAAGTATAACCGCATTTTTTCTTTTTTTCAATTCAAGAATTTTCTCTTTTAAATCCGATGTAGTTTTCATTAGAGGATATTTTTATCTTTTATTCAATTAAATTTTTTAAAGCTTAAGGAAAGTATCTCCCGTATTGAATTCACTAATCAAATCCAAAAGAGAAGTTTCTTTCAGCGTTTTCTTTAAATTTTCACGTAATGGCTTGTACTTATGATGAAAAGGACATGGTTGTTTGTCGGAACAATCATGAAGGCCTAAACTGCATCGGTCAAATAAGTCATTTCCGTCGATAGCTTTTACGAGCTGTTCTAACTTAATGTGTTTCAATTGTACCTTTTCGATTTCAAAACCACCACCATTTCCTTTAATCGATTTTATGATGTCGGCTTTTACCAAACGTTGTAAAATCTTAGCTGTAAAAGGCTCTGGCGATTCAATTTTTCTGGCAATGTCTCGAATACCGCAACGCTTGCCAGCAGACGATTCTGAGGCAATGTAAATGGTAGCTCGTATGGCATATTCACAGGTTTTTGAAAACATAGATAAAATTTACACAAAGTTAGGCATTTTAAATCATCGAAATATGATTTTAGTCATATTCTGATGGATATCCTTTTCCGAAATAGATTGCGAATCGGGAAGTGGTGCAATCGTGTTTTGATAATTTTTGAAATTTTGAATGTAATAGTTTTTATCGTAACCTAATTCCAATAAAACGTTTTGCATTGTAACAATATCTTCTGGATTCAATAATGAAGAATGATAAGTAGTTCGAATTTCAAACGGAATGGAACTCGATTGAAGCAATTCAAAGCAACTTAGGAATTGAGCATAAAAATCCGATTTTGTAATCGCAAAAAACTTCTCTTTCGGACCTTTAAAATCCAATGCTACATAATCGATGAGTTGTTCTTCTATTAGTTTTTCGAGTACTTTGGGCTGACTTCCATTCGTATCTACTTTGATTAAAAATCCTAAATTTTTTACTAATTTGATGAATGGGATAATGTTTTTGTGAATCAAACATTCGCCACCGCTAAAAACTACGGCATCTAACAAATTGCTTCTCGATTTTAAAAACGAAATGATTTCGGAAAAGTAAAAAGAGCCTTTTCCGAAAACTATTTCGGGATTGTAACAATAATCACATTTCATATTACACCTTGCAAACCATAAGATACAAGCCGATTTATCGGGATAATCTAACAGTGTGAAGGGTGTAAAACTATGAATGGCTTTTTTGTTTAGAAAATCAAGATTTACATTCTCTAAAGTGGGTTCGTTGTTTGTGTTCACCTTTTTTTCCAATATTAAAACTTTCTACGGGTCTGTGATAGCCCATTACTCGTGTATAAACCAAACATTTGGTTCTTTTTTCATTGTGTTGAAGCAGAGCTTCAGTGGTTTGTGTTTGCATAAGAGGTTGTATTTAAGGTTGCTAATAATTCTTCATCGCATTTAGGACAATATTCGTGTTCGCCATTTAAATAGCCGTGTTTTGGACAAACGCTAAAAACAGGAGTCACCGTGATGTAAGGCAATTTGAAATTGGTAATTACTTTTTTAACAAAATTACGACATGCTTCTACCGAACTCAATTTTTCATTCATATATAGATGTAAAACCGTTCCTCCTGTATACTGACATTGTAAATTGTCTTGTAATAACAAAGCTTCAAACGGATCTTCGGTGTAATCTACTGGTAATTG
>CAZCIV010000339.1:0-3435 GCA_964498595.1 uncultured Flavobacterium sp. | reverse complement strand
GGATAAACCAGTATATAAATCAATAATTGCATTACCTAAAATTTTTTACAAATATACTTCTTTCGTTCCAAGTAAATTTGACAAAGTATTCCTAAATTTACAAAAAAAACTTTATGAATATTGTTTTAATAGTAATTTTGGCAGCTAATGCACTAATCAGTTATAAAGCCTTTAATGATAATTCTTTCTTTAGAAAATACGAATTTCATATCGGAAGTATTCGTTCTGGCGAACAATACCGAATGTTTTCTTCTGCATTTTTACATGTAGATTTTGCACATTTATTCTTTAACATGTTTACACTTTATATGTTTGCGCCATTTGTAATAGATACTATTGGAGCCTTATATTTTGCCTATTTATATTTTGGAAGTCTAGTAGCAGGTAATTTACTAACTCTATATTTTCATAAAGACGATTATTATTATAGAGCAGTTGGTGCTTCTGGAGCAGTAACAGGAATAATTTACAGTGCCATTTTATTAGAACCCAATTTGTACATGTACGGATTCATTCCAGGCTATATTTTCGGATTTGTTTATTTACTTTTTTCTATTTACGGAATGAAAGCTAAAAATGATAATATAGGTCATGTAGCGCATTTTGGAGGTGCAATAGGCGGATTTGGTATAACATTAGCCAAATATCCTTTTTTAATTTCTGAAGAACCAATAACGGTTTTTGTGTTACTAATTCCAATAATTATCTTATTTATTTTGGCTAAAATGAGAAAAATATAAATTACTATATTTTTTGGCACAATACTTGAAAACTTACAATTATTAAAATTTACAGTTATGAAAAAAATAATCTTATTATTAGCATTAGTTACTGCCACAATTCAAGCACAAGAACAAAAACAAGTACCACAAATTACCGTTTCAGGAGAAGGAAAAATTAAAGTAACTCCAGACGAAGCTTTTATTACAGTGGCGGTAGAAAACACAGGTAAAGAGGCAGTCGAAGTAAAAAAGAAGAACGATGAAACTGTTGACAAAGTGTTGAAACTCATCAAACAACGCGGTATTCCAACAGCTGATTATCAAACACAACGGGTAAATTTGTATAAAAACTACGATTATAATACTAAGAAATACAATTATGTAGCCAATCAAACGATTTCTATCCATTTGAAAGACTTAACCAAATACGATAAGTTAATGATGGATATAGTAGATAGTGGTATTAATTCTATTCAAGGCATAGAATTCAAATCATCAAAAATTAAAGAATACGAAAGTCAAGCTCGTAAAAAAGCAATTTTAGATGCCAAACAAAAAGCAGAAGATTATGTTTCAGTTTTAGCGGGACAAAAAATAGGAAAGGCGCTAGTAATTTCTGATAATTCTTATACCAACTATCCAAGACCAGTATTAGCCGAAATGAAAACCATGGCTATGGCTGATGGTGCTTCAACGCCACAAGAAACATTAGCAATAGGAGAAATTGAGATTATTTCTAATGTTTCGGTTTCGTTTGCATTAGAATAAAATTTATTAAAAAAACAATAAGCCAGAATGAAAGTTCTGGCTTATTGTTTATACTTGAAAAATGACGAAAAGCCATAAACAACTTTTATGATTGGCTTTTTGAATTTTATCCAAAAAACAAACCACGCTAAAAGTACCGAAAACTCGGATTAAACGAGGGTGCAATTTAATGTTCTTATAATTTATTTTTAAAAATAGTAGTTGCACAACAGTTACCGCTTTTATGGGCTGATTTTTTTTAGGTTTTCCTCTTATTGTTCTGCCATGATGAATAAAGATAATAATCAATACAAAGGAAAGTGTAACTTTTTTTTAAGGACTAATTCTTTATTATTTTTTTTACTATCATTCCTTTAGGGCTTTTAACTTGAACCAAATAAACCCCATTTTTTAGACTATTAAGTTGTAACATATTTTTAAATGTTAGTAACTGTGTAATTTGCAATAGCTGGCCTTGTAAATTGAAAATTTCACATACTGAATTTTGGTATTCATCTAATTCTATAAATAGTTGTTCGTTACAAGGATTTGGATAAACTGAAATAATCTTATCTATAATATTTTCCTCTGTCCCTAAAGTGCCATTACATGCTCCTGTAATCTGCAATGGAATTGTCTTATAAACCTGTGTTCCGTCGCCAAGTTGAGCAGTGGAATTATTTCCTGTTGCCCAAATCGTGCCATTGCTTTTCAGGAAAAAGGAATGAAAAGAACCCGCTGCTACTGCAGTAATTTGTGTAAGCCCCACCACCTGTACCGGGCTGCTTTTATGCACAATGGTACCATCTCCAAGAGCCCCACCTGAATTATAGCCCACCGCCCAAACAGTACCGTCATTTTTGAGAAATAATATATGATGAGTACCCGCATCCACAGCGGTAACTCCTGTGAAGTTTGATATTTGGGTAGGAGTATTTCTCACGGTAGAGATTGTTCCGTCGCCAATTTGTCCGTAGCTGTTATCACCTGTCGTCCAAATCGTCCCGTCGTCTTTTAAGAAAACTGAAAAACTACCGCCCGCTGTTATGGTGTTAACTCCAGATACACCTGGTACCTGAATGGGAGTGCTGTTAAAATGCGAATTTCCTCCATCACCAAACTGTCCGTAATTATTCCTGCCTACAACCCAAGCAGTTCCGTCATTCTTGAGGAAAAGAGAATGAAAGCCTCCCGCCGATATTGAGGTAATTCCTGTGAGACCTACTACCTGTACAGGAACGCTTTTATTCACAAATGATAAATCTCCGAGTTGACCGTATACATTATACCCCACCGCCCAAACGGTTCCGTCATTCTTAAGGAAAAGAGAATGATCGCCTCCCGCCGATATTGCGATAATTCCTGTTAGGCCTATTACTTGCACAGGAATGTTATTATTCACAAATGTCCCGTCTCCCAATTGTCCGTAGTCATTTTTGCCTGCTGCCCATACCGTACCATCATTTTTAAGGAAAAGCGAATGATAATTACCTGATGATATAGCTGTAACTCCTGTTAATCCCGGAGATGGTAAAGTAACTAGTGAAAAGGTGGTTGGTCCGATACCGAGTTGGCCAAATCCATTATGTCCTACACTGTTAATTCTTCCGTCAGAGCAGAGGAAAATGGAATGATCAGATCCACCGGCAATAAGTTGAGCGTTTGCAGCAATACCAAACAAAGCAAATACAATATAAACTAGAGCAAGTAATTTTTTTATCATTTGTATATTTTTAAATGTCGGTGTTAAATATGTCTATAGTTTCGTTATTTCTGGAAAGTTAATATAAAAAAATTACTTTAGTTACTTTCTTTTATTTTTTACGGTTTTAAGTTTCTAGCGCAATTTTTTGGTTTTAAAATTGCGTTAGATTCTTGAGTCTGCGCTAGCATGACACACAACGTTCTGCAGCTTGCTCTCAGTGGCGTTGCACCAACACCAAGCCATTACAAATATAACAAAACA
>CAZCIV010000338.1:0-3451 GCA_964498595.1 uncultured Flavobacterium sp. | reverse complement strand
CAAAAATAACCGAAGTTATCGTGAATGATTTTTTCTCTTCTGGTGTTTCTAAAAAATTCATTTTCATTTATTTTGGATTTACCGCAATAACCATTTTTATTTGATTTCGATAAGCTATTTCCATAACCTTAACCACTTTTTCATGTGGCACCGATTTCTCAGCTCTTAAAACAATCGATTTGTTATCAGAATTTGCCATTAAAACCAATAATTGTTTTTCTAAATCATCTTCATTGATTTTATCTTTATCAATGAAAAAATTCAAATCTTTATCAATACTCACCGAAGTACTTTTATTGCTATCGGTTTTCCCTTTTGCTTTTGGCAATACCAAATCTAATGCGTTTGTAGTTACCATGGTAGAAGTTAGCATGAAAAAGATAAGCAACAAGAACACGATGTCGGTCATTGACGACATGTTGAATTCTGTTGATACTTTATTTCTTGTTTTACCTAACTTCATTATACTGGTTCGTTTAATAAATCTAAAAAATCTACTGCATTGGCTTCCATTTGATTCACCACTTTATTAGTTTTAACTACCAAGTGATTATATCCTACATAAGCAATAATACCTACAACTAATCCAACAACCGTTGTTGTCATTGCTGTATAAATACCTTCTGCTAATGCACCAACTTCAATTTGTCCACCACCGCTAGCCATTTTATGAAAAGCAAGAATCATACCGACAACGGTTCCAAGGAAACCAACCATTGGTCCAGCCCCTGAAATGGTAGCCAACATACTGGTATTTTTCTCTAATTTATATAACTCTAAGTTACCTGCGTTTTCAATGGCCGTATTAATATCTTCCAAAGGTTTTCCAATACGAGAAATTCCTTTTTCAATTAATCGTGCCACAGGTGAATTGGTTTGCGCACATAACATCTTAGCCGCATCAAGTTTACCTGACATAATATTCATTTTAATATTATTCATAAAACTTGCATCAATTTTTGAAGCTTTGTTAATTGCCATCAAACGTTCAAAATACAAAAACAAAGCAAAAAAAAGTTGCAGAAATAAAACAATCATTATAATTTGACCACCTATTCCGCCACTTGTTAACAAACTCCATATAGATAAAGTTTTTTCGGTTGCTTGTTCGTCTGCCACAACTTGACTAGCTAATGCTAAACTATCAGCTTGAAGAAATAAACTCATATTATGTACTTAATTTTTAATTAAAACGCAGTTTAAAATTAATTATTGTTATCTGATATAATGCTCAATAAATAAAAACACTAAAGCTCCTGCAATAAATCCAGCAAAAGCTAACCAAGTTATTTTTTTCAAATACCAAATAAAATCGATTTTTTCCATTCCCATAGCAGCTACTCCAGCAGCAGACCCAATAATCAACATACTTCCTCCAGTCCCTGCTGAGTAAGCAATAAAATGCCATATTGAATGATCCATTTCATAAGTATACATTCCCATTGATGCAGCCACTAAAGGAACGTTATCAATTACTGCAGACAATACCCCTAATAATATCACTACAATATCCATACTTGGTATAGCATTTGAAATACTCTCCGCAGCGTAACGTAATGTCCCCACATCTTGACCATTGATAGACCCAAAAACCAAACTTTCAAGGGCAGCAACTGCCATTAAAATACCTAAGAAGAACAAAATACTTGATATTTCTATTCTAGATAAAGCTTTATTTGCAGAATACAAATGCTTTCTACTTTTATCAAAATTATCCTCTGGATGAATGTATTCCGAAACCAACCATACAATTGCTAGGCTCAACATCATCCCAACATATGGTGGTAAATGCGTTAATGTTTTGAATACGGGAACAAAAACAATCGCTCCTAATCCAAGCCAAAGCATTGTTTTACTACTTAATAAACGTTCACGTTCTTCATGTGATTTTTCATCAATTTCAATTTGCCCCTTAAAAACTTTCATTCTAGACGCTAACAAGTAAGGAACAACAAAACAAATAATTGCGGGAACTACAATATACTCTGACAAACCTCCAGCTGAAACTTTTTTAGCAATCCAAAGCATTGTTGTGGTTACATCACCAATTGGAGACCAAGCACCTCCAGCATTTGTTGCAATAACAATTAAAGACGCATACCACATACGTTCTTCTCTATTTTGAATTAATTTTCTCAACAAAGATATTAGCACTATAGTAGCTGTAAGATTATCAATTACTGCAGACAGTAAAAAACCAACAATACCTGTTATCCATAATAACTTTATCTTACTTCTTGTTTTAACCATGTCCTTTAACACATCAAAACCTCTGTGCAAATCAATAAGTTCTACTATTGTCATTGCGCCAATTAGAAAAACTAAAATTTCAGCAACTTTACCTACGTGATGTAAAAGTAATCCTTCAAAGCCATGTTCTTGTTGATGAACATCACCAACATTAATATTAAAAATAGTACCATAGCCATCAATTACCGAAAACCAACCTTTATGAAAACCAATTGAAAGTAAAGCCCACATTAAAGCTGCCATCAATAGCGCTGGTACGGTTTTATCAAGTTTTAAAGGATGTTCAAGGGTTATAGATAAATAACCTATAACAAACAGAAGTATTAATATTGCTTCCATAATGTAAAATTTTATACGAGTTGTTTAAGAGCAATTTCAAAAGCAGTAGCACTGATATTCTTTCTGTCAGCATTTAAAGCATGTGTTTTTTGAATTGCATTTTTTATTGTGTTTGAAGTGTCTGAGAAAATAGCTTCGTCTGTCATTTGTACTTTTTTCTCCATGAAATAAGCAAAAACCCTAGCCATTCCACAATTTGCAATGAAGTCAGGAATTAAACTTACTTTTTTATCCGTTTCTTCCATAATTGGTCCAAAGAAAATTTCTTTATCAGCAAATGGAACATTTGCACCACTAGAAATCACTTCTAATCCAGAAGCTATCATCTTATCTACTTGCTCTTTTGTAACCAATCTTGAAGCAGCACACGGTGCAAAAACTTGAGCTCCTATTGACCAAATTTTCTCATTAATTTCATCAAACGGAATCATATTGTCTGCTACTAATTTATTTCCGTCTTTGTTTAAAAATAATGCTTTAATTTCTTCGAAAGAATAACCATTTTGATTGATAATTCCACCATCTCTATCAATAATTCCAACAACTTTTGCTCCCATTTGTGCTAAATAAAAAGCAGCAGCCGAACCTACGTTTCCAAAACCTTGAACGATAGCCTTTTTACCAACAATTGTTCCTCCATAAATATCGTAATAATGACGAGCGGCTTCTGCAACCCCATATCCAGTAATCATATCAGCAACCGTATATTTTCTATTTACATCTGGAGAGAAGTTTGGATTTTCAATAACTTTAATAACTCCTTGACGTAATTGTCCAATTCTATTGATTTTATCTGCTTCTGTAGGCTTAAAGTGACCGTTAAAAACACCTTCTTGTGGATGCCAAACACCACAATCTTCTG
>CAZCIV010000337.1:0-3480 GCA_964498595.1 uncultured Flavobacterium sp. | reverse complement strand
ATCTTATGGCAAAACAAGTTAATTATTAAATAGAATAACCCTAAACAGGTACGCTAAAAGCGTACCTGTTTTTAAACTAACGAATTATGCTTAAAAAAATTACTTTATTCTTTTTATGGGTATCTGCTTCTACTTATGGTCAATGCTATAGTGGTTTTAATATTGGCGAATATCATGTTGTCTCTATTAAATCGGATGGCACATTATGGGGATGGGGTTCAAGTGATGCTGGAAGCTTAGGGAATACCAATTCCATAAATCCTTCCTCTTTTCAAATAGGAACGTCTACTGATTGGTTAAAAGTAAGTGCTGGGGCATACAATACTTTTGTTATTAAAAATAATGGGACTTTATGGGCTATGGGAGATGGGAGATACGGACTATTAGGTAATGGCTCTACTACCCTATCAAATCCAACATTACAACAAATCGGTACCGCCACTAATTGGCAAAAAATATCCGCTTCAACTCAAATGACCATTGGTTTAAAAACCGATGGCACTATTTGGGGCTGGGGGCAAAATGATCAGTATGAAATGGGGAATAATACGTGTTGTGCCAATCAACTTACTCCCATTCAAATTGGCACAGCGAATCATTGGGTGGATATTGAAGGAACTAGTTGGGGTGCCACAGTTTTTGCTTTAAAAAATGATGGCACTATTTGGGGGTGGGGATTGAATACTGGAGGTTTATTAGGTAACAGTACTGTTATGGCGCGAAGCATACCTACTCAATTGAATGCGGATACCGATTGGGCTAGTATTCATGTTGGCGTTGCCCATATTTTAGCCTTAAAAACCAATGGCACCTTGTGGTCTTGGGGGGGGGGGGAATATGGCCAAACAGGCGATAATTTCCCTTCATCTTACTATAGAGACACACCAACTCAAGTCGGTACAAGTACTTGGTCTAAAGTATTTGCTGGATGGAAAGTCTCCTTTGGAATTAAACCTGATGGTACTCTTTGGGCTTGGGGGCTTAATGATGTTGGACAGCTAGGAATAGGCAACACCACTAATCAATTTACACCCGTTCAAGTGGGTACTGATACTGACTGGGTTGATGTGGTTTCTGGAGGTTCTGGTAATGACCAGTTTACTATTGCTACAAAATCCGATGGCACGGTTTGGGCCTGGGGAGATAATCAAGTGGGACAATATGGTAATGGTACTGTTGGAAATCCAGTTTATGTTCCTACCCTAATGACAGGGCTTTGTGCTACCTTAAGTACTGATGAATTTCAACAAGAAAATGTTTTTACGATGTATCCTAATCCTGCTAAGGATTTAGTAACATTAGATTATAATTTAACTGTTACTAATGCTACAGTTTCTATTTATGATGTAACGGGTAGGTTGATTCAAAATGTGGTTTTGAATTCTGTTATAGGAAGTAGTGAGCTGAATGTGAGTGCTTATCCTGCTGGGGTGTATCTGGTTTTGGTTAAGCAAGGAGCTGTGGTGGTTTCTAGTAGTAAGTTGGTTGTTGAGTAGCGGGTTACGAGTTTTAGGTTTCAAGTTTCAGGTTGTTGACTAAACTGCGTTTAGTGAGGTGCCTAAGGTTAGGAGATTCCTAGCAGGCTCGGAATGACAAGAGAGTAAATACTTGGAATGACAAATGATCAAACACTTGGAATGACAAAATAATGATTTTATAAAAGACCTTTGCTTTTTGCTAGTTCTATAAGTTCTTTATCAGAGCCAATATCAAAGATTAGTTGTTTTTTGATATTGGCTTTTCTTTTTTCAATTGCGCTTAATGATAAAGGAATTAATTTTGCTAAATGTGCTGTTTTGTATCCTTCCGCAATGTATTGCAAAATTTTAGTGTCGTGTTCGTCCCAATTAATATTTTGTTGAATCATTATTTTATTCGATTGTTTAATAGATTCACTATAAAAGAAAAAATCAGCATCAATTTTTGAACAAATCACAGCTAATGATTTAGCATCCACATCTGACTTTGCTAAAAAACCTTCTGGATTTATCGCTTTAATGATTCTATTTACCCATAATGGATCATTGTGCATTGAAATAATTATAATTTTACAATTTGGAAATAGCTCACGAGTTATTACTGCTAAATCTTCACCTGATTCAATATTTTGTTCTTTATATGGAGGTAAATTAATATCAAAAAGTGCCATCTTTAGGTTTTCCCCTTTTAATTTAATTTTGTTAATTATAGTAAAAGCTTTTTCAGCAGTTACTGCAGTCAGATAATTAATCTTTTGCTCCTTTAATGCTTTAGAAATAATCCCCTTATGCACTTCAACTGTTAATGGGTGGTCATCCACAATTAGAATATTATCAATACTCTTATTTAATTTATTTTCTAGCATTTTTAAAACATTATTACAAGAATTCAAATTTAATTAAATAAAACTAAATTTTACGGTTTTACCGTAATTTAGGAATACTTGTATGTATTAATTTTCGTTAAAATTAATTAAAGTGCTCAATTCATATTTAATCATAGATTCTACAGGTTTGGTCTTAAAACAGATTGAGTCATCACAATTTGTTGAAGAATTTTTATGTTTGGGAGTTTTTACTACATATGAAACTGCATTAAATGGCATCCTTGAGCATAGACCTCAATTACTTTTATTTCATTTTAATGAATTAATAGGATTACAACTTCTAACAGAGTTGTATCAATATATAACTGAAATACCCTATGTTATTGCTATAAACGAGAATAAAATAGAAGCATATACTGCTTTGAAGTTAGGTGTTTCAGATTATTTGCTATTTCCTATAATTCCAACAGAATTATATAAATCCTTTTTAAAGTTCTCTAAACTAAATAGTAGAAGTTCTGAAACTAAACTTTGTATTAGATCGAGTGGAGATTATCATTTTATTTCATTAGATGATATTGTTTATTTGAAAGCGGATAACAACTCTACCGATTTCTACTTAAGAAATGGAAAAAAAATATCTGGATTTAAAACTATGAAATTTTATGAAAACCAATTGCCCTTTTATTTTTTTAGGATTCATCATAGTTACATAGTTAATATTGAATTTGTAAGTAGAATTAATTTAGGAAAAAATGATTGCTATTTACAAGACAATCAATTCAAATTACCTTTTTCAAGAGGCTATAAAGAAAATATTGATACTATTATTAGACGTATTAAGTAATTAAAGTAGTGCTTTTTACATTAAAAATAATGTCAACTACTTTTCCCTCCTACCCAACTGCTAAAGACGTAGTTTAAAACAATTTTCAGACCAAAACTCTCTCTATTTTTGATTTGTTCAAAACAACGAACAATTGAATTCAATCTAGGTTTTTTTAATGAGGGAACTAATAGTTTATTCTGTTAGTCATTAAAAAACTACTGCTAAAGTGTTCCCTACTTTTTCAGAAAATCATAAGCGACTGTTACGGTTGCTCAAAAAACTATTGTTTAATTTTTTAATTGATTTTTATGAAAATTTACTCTTTTATAGCTGCCTTAGCAGTTTG
>CAZCIV010000336.1:0-3495 GCA_964498595.1 uncultured Flavobacterium sp. | reverse complement strand
TGGCGACTGAAGATCATGATTTTGATGAAATCAATTTTTTCAATTTCAAAGGCAATAAAATTCAATGGAAAAAAGAAAGTATGGGGCCTGTTGGGCGTTTAAACACTGAAGGTTTGGAACTTGTTTTTGAGCAATTTTCGAATGAATTAGGCTTAGGAAACAATGCGAACTACCTACGCGAATTATTTAAAAAATCCTACTTAGAGCATGCTAATTTAGCAGATGCAACGCGTTATTTAGCGAATGAATTGTTCAAAAATGAAGGTTTGATAATTGTTGATGGTGATGATTTAGAGCTAAAAAAACTATTCATTCCGTATGCTAAAGAAGAATTATTACATCAAACTTCTTTTAAAAAGGTAAATGAGACGCTTCCTTTATTAGAACGATATAATGTACAAGTAAATCCAAGAGAAATTAACTTGTTTTATATTCAAGATGATTTGAGAGAACGTATTGTTTATGAAAATGGAAATTACGCAATCAACAACATTTCTTTATCTTTTTCAGAAAGCGAAATACTAACAGAATTAGAAAATAATCCAAATAATTTTAGTCCGAATGTAATTTTACGTCCGTTGTATCAAGAAGTGATTTTACCTAATCTTTGTTACATTGGCGGAGGTGGCGAATTAGCTTATTGGTTAGAATTGAAATCAAATTTTGAAGCGAATCGCATTACGTTTCCAATTTTGTTACTTCGAAATTCTGTTCTACTTGCTACCGAAAAACAGCAAGAAAAATTGGATAAATTAAGTTTGAAGTGGACAGATGTTTTTCAAAAACAAGAAGATTTAATCAATAAAAAAACAAAAGAATATTCCAATTTTACTATTGATTTTAGCGAACAAAAAGCCTTTCTTAAAAAACAATTTGAAGGTTTG
The DNA here is from genome assembly GCA_964498595.1 of uncultured Flavobacterium sp. GTDB lineage: Bacteria > Bacteroidota > Bacteroidia > Flavobacteriales > Flavobacteriaceae > Flavobacterium. Next base: position 2,611 of record CAZCIV010000336.1, on the reverse strand, counting down.
TACGCAATAGCAAATCAAACAGACAAATCATTTTTAGGTGCCGTAAAAGCACAAGAAGTAAAACAATTGAAAGGATTAGACACTTTAGAAAGACGCTTACTAAAAGCTGAAAAAAGAAATTTAAATGCGTGTTTAGATCAAATCATTTCGATTCAAGATGCGCTTTTTCCATCGCAAAGTTTACAGGAGCGAAAAGATAATTTTGCTACTTTTTACGTGTCACATGGCGAAGTACTAATTTCGATTCTTTTGAAAGAATTAAAGCCTTTAGAACATGAATTTAAGGTAATTACTTTGTAAAACCAATTGGCAAGAATTCGGAAAATGGCTTTTTAGCCCCGATGGGAGCAATCTACCGTGTAGTGCGGACAGCGGGAAAATGGATTACAAAAATTCCCGAACCATTCGCTTTAAAAAAAATCTATTATTGTTTCTAGTTTAAAGATTTATACCTACTTTTGCACCCAATTTAAAAAGATAAAAATGGCAACAAATAGAACATTTACTATGATTAAGCCAGATGCTGTTGAGAACGGACACATCGGTGGAATTTTAAATATGATTACTGAAGGAGGTTTCAGAATTGTAGCAATGAAATTAACACAATTAACTGTAGCTGATGCACAAAAATTTTATGCAGTACACAGCGAAAGACCATTTTTTGGTGAATTAGTTGAGTTCATGACAAGAGGTCCAATCGTAGCAGCTATATTAGAAAAAGAAAATGCTGTTGAGGATTTCAGAACTTTAATTGGTGCTACAAATCCAGCGGACGCTGCTGAAGGAACTATTCGTAAAAAATATGCTACTTCAATTGGAGAAAATGCTGTTCACGGATCTGATTCTGATGAAAATGCAGCTATCGAAGGTGCTTTCCACTTTGCTGGAAGAGAGCAATTTTAATTATTACAAGAAGAAAGAAGAAAGAATAATCTTTCCTTAAATACAAAGTCCCGATTTTTATCAAATCGGGACTTTTTTATCTTAAAATGAGTTGGGCAATCAAATCTTTTCGAACCTCTTCGTTAATCATTTTAATGATTTTCTCTTTACCATAACTCAATTCTTCGCGTAAAACTGCTGAGGATAAAGCGACATAAAGTGTTGTGCCTTTTAGCTGGATTTCGGTAGTATGATTATTAATTCCCGGTCCCATAACATTTTTCCATGCAACACGAACATTAACAATGTCCATACCTACTTCCAACTTATTTTGAGAAATAAATTGTTTTAAAACATCTCCAATCGGACTTTCTTCGTTAAATCGCTTTGCCATATTATTTTACAGAAAATTTAGCAGGTCGTTTGTAATGGTACTCCATGTCTTGCTGATTTTTCACAACTAATTTATCTTTAGTTAGTTCAATTATTTCTTCCTTCCAAGAAGCATAATTCGTTTTATATTGAAGTGTAGCATCACCGTCTTCTAATAGTATAGATACATCTTCTTGAATATCATTAGTCAAATACGTTCCATCTAATTGAGGCATTACTTTTTTTCTAAAACCTTTCTTGTTTTCAATTTTAAAAAAATCAATCGTTTCATTAACTTTATATTCTTTTTTATCGCCATCAGGAAGTTCTACTTTTTCAATTTCCCAATAGCCATTTAAATTAGATATATCAGCTTCTTTGATTTTTTGCTTGCAGGAAAGTATTGAGCTTAAAACAATTAATAAAAGTATTCTTTTCATATTAGTACATTCAAATTGAAGTCTAAAATTACAACTAAAATTTAAACTGTTTAAACTATTCGTTACATTTATGGTCTAATTTAAAAATGTTCTAAAAAAGAATCATCAATGAAGAAATTTTTCAATCTAATCCTTCTAATTTTTATTTCAAGCTGTAGTTCAAATGAAGATAACGAGGTTATTTCAGACACTTTATATTTCCCGCCTTCAAACACTAACACTTGGGAAACTAAAAGCATATCATCTTTAGAATGGGATCAATCGCAAGTACAACCTCTATTCGATTATTTAGAACTCAAAAACACAAAAGGATTTATCATTTTACATCATGGTAAAATTGTAATTGAGAAATATTTTAACGGCCATACAGCAAATGATACGTGGCAATGGAACAGCGCCGGTAAAACACTTACAGCAAGTATTATAGGAATAGCCCAGCAAGAAAACCTCTTGAATATTAACACAAAAGTTTCTCAATATCTTGGTACTGGATGGACAAGTGAACCTTTACTTAAAGAAAATTTAATCACTTCTCGCCATTTATTAACTATGACATCGGGCATAAATGATGAAAGCGAATTGATAATTACTCCAAATCTAACTTATTTAGCCGATGCTGGAACAAGATGGTCGTACCAAAATGTTTTTCAAAAATTAATGGATATTACTGCTGCTTCTAGCGGTCAAACATTTGAAAACTATTTCAATGTCAAATTAAAAAACAAAATTGGAATGGATGGCTTTTGGAATAACGGTGTAATCTATAAAATATATCATAGTAATACTCGAAGTATGGCGCGATTTGGATTACTAGCCATGAATAAAGGAAAATGGAATAACGAACAAATCATAAATCAAACATATTTCAACGAGAGTATTTCAACCTCACAAAATAGTAATCCATCTTACGGATATTT
>CAZCIV010000335.1:0-3505 GCA_964498595.1 uncultured Flavobacterium sp. | reverse complement strand
AGTATTTATAAATCGTAAATTGGTAATAAAAAACTTTATTTATAATTTGTCTAAATAAACTTTAGTGATTATTTTTGCTCCGTAGAATTAATCTAAATAAAGATGAAATATATAGTTGCCCCTATTGTCTTATTACTATCTGGAATAGGATTTTCACAAGAAAACAATACCAAAAAAGACTCAGTAAAGACCTTAAAAGAAGTTGTAATTTCAGCCAATCAAATGATTGGTAGTAAGTTTGAAGCAGCTAACAAAACAGGTTCTGCTTCTTACATTTCGGCAGAAGATTTACAAAAATTCAATTATACCGATATCAACCGTGTTTTAAGAACTGTAACCGGAGTTAATGTTTATGAAGAAGATGGATTTGGGTTAAGACCTAATATCAGTTTAAGAGGAACTTCTCCAGACAGAAGTGCGAAAATCACTCTAATGGAAGACAACGTTTTGATTGCTCCTGCTCCATATTCAGCTCCTGCCGCTTATTATTTCCCATCAGTTGCTCGTATGAGTGCGGTTGAAATCTTAAAAGGAAGTAGCCAAATTCAATACGGTCCTTTTACTACGGGTGGTACTATCAACTTTGTTTCGGCAGCGATTCCTAAAAAATTTAGTGCAGGATTTTTAACGGATTACGGAAGTTTCAATACCAGCCGCACTGTTGCAAATGTTGGAATTGCAAACGAAACGGTAGGTGCTGTTGTCCAATTTTTAAACTACAATTCAGACGGATTTAAAAATTTACCAAATGGAGCCAACACAGGTTTTGACAAGAATGATGTAATGGCTAAATTCAGAGTGCAATCTAAACCAACTAGTAAAATTTACAATGCTATTGAATTTAAAATGGTATATGCAGATGAGGACGCAAATGAAACATATTTAGGTTTAACCGAAGAAGATTTCAATAATTCTCCTTTCATGCGATACGCAGGTTCAGAAAAAGATAACATTACAACAAAAAACAATCAATTTTCGATTACCCATACATTAAAAACTAGTAACTATTTTAGTGTAACTACAACAGCTTACCGTAATAAGTTTTCAAGAAATTGGTATAAACTAAACGATGTACGATTTGGTGGAACAACTTATGCCATTGATGCTATTTTAGAAGACCCAACAACAAATGCATTAGCTTTTGACTATGTAACAGGAGCGCAAAACTCTCCAAATAACGCTTTGCGAGTTCGTGCTAACAACAGAGGATATTTAGCTCAAGGAGTTCAAACTAAATTAGATTTTCATTTCTTAACTGGGGAAGTTTACCATGACTTAGAAGTGGGAGTTCGTTATCACAAAGACAGCGAAGATAGATTCCAATGGAATGACAGCTATGCTATGATAGATGGTTCGATGGTATTAACAACTGCTGGAACCCCTGGAACACAAGACAACAGAGTAGCTTATGCTAGAGCTTTAGCGGCTCACGCCTTGTACAAAATCAAATATAACGACTTAACCGTTACACCTGGTATACGTTTTGAAACTATCGATTTGTTAAACAAAAACTACGGAACAAATGACGTAACAAGAACCGGAGCAAACTTGGTTGAAAACGACAATCATGTAAAAGTTTGGTTACCTGGTGTAGGTGCAAATTATAGAATTAATAATAATTTATCATTCTTTGGTGGTGTTCACAAAGGTTTTGCTCCTCCAACAAATACCCCAGGAACAGATGCTGAAAAAAGTATAAACTACGAATTAGGTTCGCGTTTTAAACACAACAAATTGTCAGGAGAAGTTGTAGCGTATTTTAATAACTATTCAAATTTATTAGGAAGTGACTTAGCTGCAAGTGGAGGTTCTGGAACCTTAGACCAATTCAACGCAGGTGAAGCTCATGTAAAAGGAATTGAGTTGTTATTAAACTATCAAATTTTAAAAGAAGAAAGCAAATTTAAATTGCCAATTACTTTTGGATATACCTTAACAGATACTGAATTCATTAATGAATTCTCAAGTTCAGATGGAGCTTGGGGAACTATTGAAAAAGGGGATGAAATTCCATACATTTCAAAACATCAATTCAATGCTTCAATTGCATTAGAACACGCAAAATTTGAATTGATTTTAGGTGCAAGATTTAATGGTGAGTTTAGAACAGTTGCAGGTCAAGGCTCCATTCCAAATGAATTTTCTGTACCAAATAATACAGTTGTAGATTTTGGTTCGAAATATAAATACAACAAACATTTTAGTTTAACAGGAAACATCAACAACCTATTTGATACTACCTATTTAGTTTCAAGAGTGCCAGCAGGATTACGACCAGGAATGCCGTTTAGTGCTTCCATAGGAATTGCCGCTCAATTTTAATAATTTTAGTTAGTTTTAAGTTAATAAAAAAGCAATCTCATGCATTTTGAGATTGCTTTTTCTACTTTTGTACTATGGATATACAACAAATCTTAGTTTACCTTTCTCTTGCCATTGCCGTAGGTTTTTTGGTAAAAAAATTCTTTTGGAAAAAACGCAAAAAAAAATCAAAACCTTGCAACGACGATTGTGCTTGTCATTAATTAATGTTTCTTATTATGACTTGGTTCGTATATCAATCTTAAAAACGAACTAAAGCGTTCATTTTCTCTATTTACGGGAATTCCAGTTACAATACCTACCATTAAATTTTCAGCAATACCTACTCGCATTTGTGGACGAATGGTCATATCAAAATCGTTATTATGATTAATTTCTTTGTTGAATTCTATTCCAATAAAATTACGCGTTCCAGAAATCATATAATGAAAGTTGGAATTGATTTGGTAATTAGTATGCCAAGAATTCTCACTAAAATTATGCTCAAAAATAGGTCCGGTGTACAACAATGTATGAAAATTATCACCCCATCTTTTAGCTGCTACAAAAAAAGGATTGTATAGATTTCCTTTAAAAAATCGGTCGCTATCATAATTTTTAAATTCAGTCATTTCGAATTCATGAATGTATCCAATTGCAAGGGAAGTTTTATATTTTTCCGAAACCAAAAAAGAATATTGAGCCGCTAATTTTAATCCGTTAAGTTTACTATTAGGCGCTTGAACATCATTTGCTAATGGATAATAAAACGAAAAAGGTAGTTCGATTTCTAAACCCAAACGGTCTATTGGTGCCCATTCGTATTCTACCAAGGCAGTGTATCTATCATACGAATTAGCATCCGCTAAACCAAAACCAACATTCCATTCTTTTTCTCCTTTTCGCGCTCCTAAATCTCGAATTAAATCAATGTAAAGTGGTTCGGCATGTAAGATTTTAGGTCGTAGTTTTGGATTTTCAACTTCTTGAATGTACAAACTGTCTTTTATTTCGTTTTCAGTTTGTGCTTGTGATGGAATTGTAAAAAGGCAACCATCAACCCTACTAAAACATAATAGTGTGTTTTCATATTCTAATTTGATAATAATAAACATGTAAAAATTACTCCGTTTTTGGAGTTAAAATCAGTTATAAAAAATCAAATTAAATAAGTGGTGGTGGCGAAGTTATTTCTAAAGAAATA
>CAZCIV010000334.1:0-3509 GCA_964498595.1 uncultured Flavobacterium sp. | reverse complement strand
TTGATGTTTTCAATTCGGTTATTGATGAAATAGACTTGTCCACCACGCTGAATTTCATATGAAACCGCATCACGAATCACTTCTTCATTAAAACGAATCACTTGCGTTTCAATCGGATAACGGTTGGGTGGAGGCGTTGTAATTACCGATAAATCACGAGCCGCCATCAACGAAAACTGTAACGTTCTCGGAATCGGAGTTGCTGTTAAGGTCAAGGTATCGACATTAGTCGCAATCGTTTTTAATTTATCTTTTACGTTGACACCGAACTTTTGTTCTTCATCAATAATCAACAAACCTAAATCTTTAAACACCACATTTTTATTTACCAATTGATGTGTTCCAATCAAAATATCGACTTTTCCTTCTTGCAATTTTTGAAGTGTATCGGCTTTTTGTTTCGCCGTTCTAAATCGGTTCACATAACTTACGGTAACTGGCATATCTTTCAAACGTTCCGAAAACGTGCGATAATGTTGATATGCTAAAATAGTTGTCGGTACTAAAACGGCAACTTGTTTCCCATTATCCACCGCTTTAAAGGCTGCACGAATGGCAACTTCAGTCTTTCCGAAACCAACATCACCACAAACCAATCTGTCCATCGGACGTTCGTTTTCCATATCGGCTTTTACATCAGCTGTAGCCGTAATTTGATCAGGCGTATCTTCGTAAATGAACGAGCTTTCTAATTCTTTTTGCAAATAACTATCGGGTGCAAACTGAAAACCTTTGTCTAATCTTCGCTTCGCATACAACTGAATTAAGTTGAATGCAATATGTTTTACACGTGCTTTCGTTTTTTGTTTTAGGGTTTTCCAGGCGTTGCTTCCTAATTTGTAAATCTTAGGTGGCGCTCCATCTTTTCCATTGTATTTTGAGATTTTATGTAGCGAATGAATGCTCACATACACAATATCGTTATCGGCATAGACCAATTTTATGGCTTCTTGCGTTTTGCCTTCCACCTGAATTTTCTGTAAACCACCAAATTTTCCAATACCATGATCAATGTGCGTTACATAATCACCAACCGACAACGAAGTCAATTCTTTTAACGTAATGGTTTGCTTTTTAGAATATCCATTTTTAATGGAAAACTTATGGTAACGCTCAAAAATTTGATGATCGGTGTAACACGCAATTTGATTTTCTTCGTCGATGAAACCTTCAAATAAAGGCAACACCATGGTTTTGTATTGCTTGCGAATGCTTTCATGATTGGCTTCATCAATATCTTCAAAAATATCATGAAAACGACTCGCCTGATTTTCATTGGAACAACACAAATAATTTTTGTAACCATTGAAATGATTCTCACTCAAATTGTTCAACAACAAATCAAATTGCTTATTGAACGAAGGTTGCGGCTGAATATGAAATTCAACTTTTTTATCGGTTTTGAAAACAGCGTTCGTATGCAATTCAATTACTGAAAAATCTAAAGCGCGCTTTAAAAACTGCTTTTGGTTTAAGAATAATTCTTCTGGTTTTGCGTGTTGAATGTCTTTGGATAATTTCTCAAAAGCTTCATTGGCTTTGTCGAATAATTTATCCAATTGTTGCCCTAATAATTCGGTGTTTTGAATTACTAAAACCGTTTTTTCATTGATATAATCTAGGAAACTTTCGCGGCTTTCTTGTAACAATTTATTTTCAACATTTGGGATAATCGAAATTTTTTTCAGTTTTTCAATCGACAATTGTGTTTCGACATCAAAACTTCGAATACTATCAATTTCGTTACCAAAAAATTCAATTCGGTACGGATTATCATTGGAAAATGAAAACACATCGATAATTCCACCACGAACGGAAAATTCGCCCGGTTCAGTAACAAAATCAACGCGTTTGAAATTGTATTCGAATAAGGTTTCGTTAATAAAATCGATAGATAAATTATCGCCAACCGACAATTTTAAGGTGTTTTTCTCTAATTCTTTTCGGGTAACGACTTTCTCAAAAATGGCTTCGGCATAAGAAACAATAATCGCTAGTTTTTTGCGCGAATTGATTCGGTTTAAAACTTCAGCACGAAGCAGCACATTAGCGTTGTCGGTTTCTTCAATTTGGTAAGGTCTACGGTACGAACTTGGGTAAAAAAGAACGTCTTCGGCATTAATTAGTTGTTCTAAATCGTTCAAATAATAAGCCGCTTCTTCTTTATTACTGAATAAAATCAGGAACGGAAGTTCAGATTTCGAAAATAACGATTGTAATACAAAAGACAATGACGAACCTACTAAACCAGTAGCTTGTGATTTGTTTCGAGAGGCAAAAGTGCTTTCTAAAACAGCAATTTTGGGTGATTTATCATAGATGGATATAATGTCGGACTTGCTCAAAACTTACTTTATTTTTTATCTAAAATTTCCATCTTCTTTCGCATTTCATCTGGATTCGCATTTCGCGTTGTATCCAAAGCTTGCAACATTAATTCTTCACCAATTTCTTTGGGGATAGCTTTTTTAATGATGATTTCATCCCATTGATTATACAAACCTTTGATTTCTTCATTGATTTCTGGAATCAACTTAGCAATTCGTTGCTCTGGAATTACTCGCAAATTCATGAAGGTTTCAAGTGATTTCAATTTGGTATTCAAAGTCGTAATTCTGCTTAAAATCTGAGGCTTGTTATATTCAAAAGGAACTGTTAAAACCAAAGTATCTGCTTTTTTTGACAAATTCTTTGTCTTCATTTGAAAAGCCGACAAGGTAGATTGCGGTTTTTGAAGTATCTCGATTTCAAATTGACGCCATTCGTTCCAACGATCTAAAGTAGCTGCTACTTCAGGTCTAGGCGTTGGAAAATTAAATTGCCACATTTTCGAAATGTTCTTAAAAACAGCTTCGTTTTTTTGAGCTACTTTTTGGGCTTCTAATTGCTGATTTTCATTTTCGCATGAAATAAATGTCAAAACGAAAAGCGATAAACTATATAAGAAAACTTTCATTCGGATAAATTAAAAAGCAAAGGTACAAATGTTTGCTGAATGCTGTATTTTTTATAATACTATCTTAACATCAAATTTGTTAATCAATTAATAAAACCCAATTACAAGATGTTAATTTATTAAATATTTAAATTTAGGTCGTAATTTGTAAAAATATCACAAAAATCCATCGGCAAAATAAAGGCAAAATAGTATATTTGTTACCTCATTTACACAACCAAATGGATACGAAAATTTTAATTATTGGTGCTTGTGGACAAATAGGCACTGAACTTACAGCAAAATTAAGAGCAACTTACGGAGTTAATAACGTTATCGCATCAGACATTAGAAAACTTGAAAATGATGTGGTTAACAATGGGATTTTTGAAGTCGTAAATGCACTTGATTACAATCAAATTGAACACTTAATTGAAAAATATCAAATTACCGATGTATATTTAATGGCGGCATTGCTTTCGGCTACCGCTGAGAAAAATCCGGCTTTTGCTTGGGATTTGAATATGAATTCGTTGTTTCATGTTTTAAATTTAGCCAAAGCAGGAAAAATTAA
>CAZCIV010000333.1:0-3516 GCA_964498595.1 uncultured Flavobacterium sp. | reverse complement strand
CTATAATACTTTTTTGTTTCTCAATGTCAGTTATGGGAATTTGTAATCTTGAGAATTCTTTAGAATTAATATTACTTAACGTTCCTGTTCTTGTTGTCTGATTTATCCAAAGTTTAAATTCTTTAGTTTGGGTAAAGAAATATAAAAACTCTGGAAGTATTTTATTTAAATCCAATGTAAACTTGATTAAATAACCCGCATGAGTACATTTTCCATCAGAATCTTTATAGTAATAAGAACGACCAGGATCTGCAGAACGTGCTAATAAAAAGTCTCCATATTTCAATAAATATTTGTCATCGTGTTCACTTGCTGAAACTTTTTCTTCATTCAAATTACCAAAATTACCAATATCAGTTATTCTTAAATATCTAATTTCATTATCGTAATCAACTGCAGGTGAGTTTGCACCATATTTAGGAGGCTCAACACATAAGTCAATCAAAGTTTTTTTATTCTTTAAATTGTTAAAACTATTCTTTAATAAACTAAAGAGGCTTAACTCAAACCTATTCAAAACCTCCTTCTCCCTCTCAATCAACTCATCCATAGCCCATAGTAATTCTGCTAATTGTGCTTGTTGGTCTTTTGGTGGGAGGAGGAATTCTTGGTGTTTTAAATCACCCCAATTAATAGTAGGAGAAAGTCCACCTACAGAAATATCTACTGCACGATGCATAAATTGGTCAGAGTGTAAAAAGAATGGAAACAATTTTGGGTCAATTACTTCTGGGTTAGCTCTCAAAACAAATGCATGTGCTGAGCAAATTCCTTCAAAATCTACAATAGCAGCTTTTCTTTGGTAGGCTCTACGTTTACCAAAAATAACATCACCTGGATAGCATTTTAATTTTTGTCCGCTTACATCATCTGGAGTTCCTGTTCTTCTTATATGAATATCTTCTACATCTAAATGTTCTAAGCCTACATATATAGGTAAATCTGTTTTATTAGGATCAACAGTTTCAGAAATTTTAAATGCTATTTCTTCAAACTTAAAAGTTTCCCAAGTAGATTTATCTAAGTTGTTCAAATCTATTTTTGTCATTATCTCTTTCATTATTTTAAGATTTGAAATAATTCATTCATACTTTCTTTTAATTCTTGAGAACTATTCTCCCAATTCGAATAAGCATCTGTAAACGACATTTTGTTTTCATCTGTAACAACATTACTTAAATACTGCGCAATATTTAAACTTCCTTTGTTTTCTAATACTGTTTCGTTAGAAACAATCTTTGAAAATCCATCTTCATCAGTAAATGATTTATAAGAGTTGTAAATTCTCTGAATATGTTTATTTTCTAAATAAGCAATGTTTTTTTCTTGTTTTACTTCTTTTAAGGCATTTACAATTAAAACCTTTCCTTTTCTTTCTTTTGATTTATTGTTGTTGGTAATCAACAAGCACGCTTCCATCGGTGAGTTATAAAACAAATTAGGCCCCAAACCAATTACACATTCTACTAAATCTTGCTCTACCATTTTACGGCGCATTTCAGCTTCAGAATCTCTAAACAAAATACCATGAGGCCATAGTGAAATAGAACGGCCATTTTCGGAATTCAAACTTTTCTGGATGTGCTGCTGAAACGCATAATCAGCACAACCTTGCGGTGGCGTTCCCCAAAGATTACGTCCGTATGCGTCAGTTTCAAAACTTTTTCTATCCCAAGCTTTAATAGAATACGGAGGATTAGCTAAGATAACATTAAACTTTTTGAGTTCGTCATTTTCAATAAAAGCAGGTTGCGCCAAAGTATCGCCACGAGCAATTTGAAATTCTTCAATACCATGCATAAACATGTTCATTCGGGCAATTGCAGAAGTAATCAAATTAATTTCTTGTCCGTATAATTTCAACGTACGGTATTCTTTTCCTTCTTCTTTTAGATGCAAGGCACAGTTTAACAACAAGCCACCACTTCCACAGGTTGGGTCATAAACACTTTCCCCAGGTTGTGGGTCCATAATCATGGTCATTAATTTTACTACCGTTCTGTTGGTGTAAAATTCTGCTGCTGTATGTCCACTATCATCAGCAAATTCTTTAATTAAATATTCGTAAGCATTTCCTAATTGGTCATCAGGTACGTTTTTAAGATTCAATTGGTGTTGCGAGAAATGCTCAATAAGATTGGTCAAAGTAGCGTCAGAAAGGCGGTCCTTATTCGTCCAACTCGCATCGCCAAAAATCCCAAACAACGTTTCTGGATTGGCTTTTTCAATTTCGCGCATAGCTTCTTGTATGGCCATACCAATGTTTACGGTTGTTTCTCTTACTTTTTTCCAATGGGCATGTTCAGGCACTATAAAATGATGGTGCTCCGCAAAAGCAGCGTATTCTAAATCGCCATCGCTGTCTTCTAATGCCTTTTCAAATTCTTCATCATACACATCACAAATGCGCTTGAAAAACAAAAGCGGAAATATATATTGTTTGTAATCTCCAGCATCTATGGTACCACGCAATGCAGTAGCAGCTCCCCAGAGGTATTTTTCTAATTGTTGTTGGGTCATATTATTCGTTTATTTCCTTTATGTGAAGTAAATCTTTCTTATTGTCAATAATTCCAAGATTTATTTTCCATCTTTTTTCCATAAAATTTAGAAGACGTAATCCTCTTTCTTCTATTTTCTCTGGTGTCCATACATTTTCTCTGGCAACCTCTTGCTCTGAATAAGAACCATTTGAATAACCATTTCTTACAACTTTACCATTTTCATCTAATTTTGTTATCTTTTTATCATCAAAACAATCATTTTGAAGACTTGAGTTAATACTAGAAGATAGTGGTAACAGATTTCCTAATGTACCATTGTAAAACTTTTGTTGTTCATCAGAGAGTTTTCCAAAACTATTTTTCCAACTTTCATGAGTGGCTGTTTGTGGATAAATATGCTCAATTGAAACTTTATCTTTTTCACTTTTAATAAAATAAGACCATGAAATCTTTGGTTGATTTCTTACTTCCATTAAACTTTCTTCGTATTCAAAAAGGAAATATCTTAAACCATTCCATCCATAAAATCCTACACCACCAGACTTGAATTTTCTGTAAATATAATCTCTAAAAAAAGTATATTTATAGTTACCATCTTTGTCATAATTCCATTTTAAATCATTCTCTAACATCAAAAGAATATCTTCAACAGATTTGTCTCCAAAATATAAATCTTTAGTTGCATTAAAATAACTACTATTTCTGTAATTTGATTGAGCTCTTGAAAGCCTAAATACTATAAAAATAAATCTTTCAATTGCATCTAATAATTTTAACCTGCTAGTTTCCTCAATAGATTCATTTGCATATAATGCCATAACTAACGGCCTAAAATATCCAATTCCGGTTCTATTAAGTCTATCAACAGCTATACGTTCTTTAGGATTATAATCAGGATTTGAAATTGGATTAAATGAATTATACCAATGTTTAGCAGCTGCTTTTAGACTTAGAACGTAATCATTAATTTGTTCAATTTTTAGTTTAGATACAAATTGAATTAATTCATCAT
>CAZCIV010000332.1:0-3527 GCA_964498595.1 uncultured Flavobacterium sp. | reverse complement strand
GGATAACAAGTTTCTCATATTTTTCCACTGTTTTTCCCGTTGTTACTGATCGTACCTTCATTTTATAAACATAAACACCCTTACCTATTTTATCTCCGAAATCATCTCTTCCATCCCAAGTGATTTCTCTACTTAAAAAACCATCAGTAACGACTTGTTTGTTGATAGTTTTTACCAATTTTCCCGAAACCGTTACAATTTGGACTTGCACATCTAGAGGTTCAAAAGGCATATTGTGATTGAACCAAAACTCTGTATAACTTACGAATGGATTTGGATAATTTAATATTTTTTCAATTCGCAGTCCTTCATCAGAACAAATAGCATTAAATTGAATTTCTGCTGTAACTAAGTTATTGTACACATCCCATGCCTTAAACAATATGGTGTGCATTCCTGGTGATAATTCTCGAAATGGAAACCTTACAAATCCACTCGTATAATCATTATTTTCGGTTTCGTAATATTCATTAAGAATGTAAGGATTTGATTCATCGCCATCCAATATTGCTACGATATCATGACCAATTCCACTAGCCGTATTTATTCCGTTTTCATCTTCTAAAAAAGCTAATAAAATTGGCGAACAATTCGTAATTCCACCCGATACAAATGCTTCATCATTCATGTGTAATCTAAGTCTAGGAGGATTAGTATCAGCAACAGCATTAACATTAACTCCACCTATTCGAATAGTTCTATCAAATCCCGATTGGTTCTCTAAAACGGGCTGATTTCGTTTGGCGTAAAAACTAATTTTTCCATTTCCTACAGGAATTCGAATGTCTTGAGGAACAACAAAACTGAATTCAAATTGACCATTAGTTACACTTGCATTTCCTCTAAAAATTGCCTCTCCAGAAGTTGAAAAACTCATACGAATTAATTCACCAGCAGAAAAATTAGCACCTCCAATAGAAATTCCTCCGGGGCTTGGTGCTCTTACACCATCATTTCCTATTGTTTGACGACTAATATCTTTATCAAAAATTTGAACGGCCAAATCACCATTATAATCAGACAATAAAAGATCATTTTCATTTCTAACTTCACCTGAAATTTTTACTAAACTCAAGGCTTGAAGAACTGGAGTTGTCTGGTTTATGGGTATATCATTCACTTTCGTTAAAACTACTCTTGGCTTTGGAATAGCTAATTTTAGGGCTGGATCACCAATGTAAAAAACAACTCTTCTATTATCAGAACCTGTTTCTAACTTTGTCATTCTTAATGCTTCCGCAATAGTAGGATAATCATTTGACCCAAAAGCATACAAATCCTCGTTTAATAGATTATTCATTATAAATCCTGTAGTAACTCCAATTTGTCTGGTTGTAGCTATCAATCCTATCGCACCACCTGTTTTATTCCAATACATGTATTCGCCTCCGGTAAAACGGTTAGGATCATCAAAACGAGTAAACTCACATGTTATTGTTATGAATAATGGATAACGATAACGATTTGTTAGATTTTGAGCTTCTAATTTTTCAAAAAGGCGTTCCCTAGCTAAAAATTCTTCATTTCCATGCCCGAAATAATTGAATACCAAAGCTCCTAAATCTAAAGCATCTAAAAAATCTCGTTTTGCTTCAGGATAACGCTCTCCTCCTGCTGCTACTTGTTGTATGTAAGCATCCGCATGTATTTTTTTTACGTTTACAAAAGGTTTGGCTGCTACTAATGTATTAGCCAAATTGTCAAGACCAAATTGCAACGTTGAATCGGTCAAATTATCAGCATCATCAGAATATATTACATAATTATTTCTCCATCTACCATAGGATTGCTCATCGTGATAATCCAAAACTTTATCTACCATCTCTTTTGCCTGGCCAACTGTAGACACCAACATACGACCTACCGCAATGTCAATTCCGTCGAAACCACCCAACATGGTTCCTTCATTATCATCCATAAGACCATAAAAATCATCCGACATAAAAGAAGAAAAAAGTGAGAAATTAGAAGTATTATTCGTTTCCGTAGCAAAGGGATTAAAGCCATGAAAAACAGGAACTATATTTGTATTGTTAAATACTCTGTTTCGGTAGTCATAGGATGCATCTCCAAAAAGATTAACATATTTAACCCTTTTGCTTGGCGCTGATGCATTCCAGTATACATATTTAATAAGATTACGAATAGCTGCTAAATCTTGTTTTCCTGATGAAAATTCTTGATAGATGCTTTCTAAAGTTACAACACGAACAACTAAACCAGAATTTGCTCTATGGAAATCAGCCAAACGCTCTGCCTGACTCGACAAGAAATTTGGTGTAATTATGATATAATCTATATCTTGAAAATTTCCTTGGCTATCCTTAAAAATCGTTCCTTTAATGTTTTGATTTACCACTAAAGAATTTGATTCACGTTCTGGCAAATAAGCGTCTGATAAATCAAAAGCAACATATTTTCGGATTGAACCAAGGTTTACTTTAAAACTATGATTAGCACCAGTAGTGTTTCTGTAACTCGTAACGTTATACAAATCGGTAACATCCCAAACCTGAGAAATTCCGTTTGCATTTGAAATACTATATTCTCCAATTCCTATATTATTTTGTTGTTGTTCATTAAAAAAAGTGAATTGTTTTGAATATCCAATCAAATTGCGCTTTACTTTTAGCCTAATAAAATCCAAATAACCATTAGAACTTGGAACACCTCCATTATTATAGTTTAAAAGCACGTCTATATTAGAGTTGGCAGCATTAAAAGTAAAATTCAAAGCAGTTTCAAATCCTTCTACCCCACTTCCTGAAACTAATTGAGGAAAAGTTACTGTTCCAGCATCAATTGAATTAACTCTGACATTAAAAGAAGAATTTCCAAAAGACCTTGAAGCCATATTAATTTTTAGCTGTACTGGAACACTAGTATCCAGATTAGGAATTGAAAAATTAAAGTTTTGAGAATTATCAATATTAAATTGTTCGCCAAACCATCTTCTTCCAACTTTTCCGGGGTTAACCAAATCCTTTTCGTAATAAATTACATCATCAAATTGACTAAAGGATAAATTTGGATTACCCGTTGGTTCATCGGCTTGTGTTATTCTTTTTCCAGGTGTAGAAGAACTTGTTATGTAATAATAGGTTCTGTCTGAAAATAAATTTACTGATGTTGAACTTTCCGTATTCCAAGTATCGACACCTTCGGCATAAAACAAAATATAGTCTGAATTATCAAAAACACCATCTTCCTCTCCTATAAATTGGATAGCATTCTCTTCTAGGTCATCAGGATAAGGAATTGAATTTAACAAAGGTAACATTCTACCGCCGTTTCCATAAATTTTAATGTTTCTAGGATTAACATTTACATTAAATCCTAAACTTTGTAAAAATGATTTAGATATTCTGTAAATACCTGATTTTTTAACATAAAATCGATACCAGGTACCTGAAGCCAAAACAGAATTACTAATCGACTGTATGCTAACTTGATTAAAATTTCTTGCAGCAGTATTCTCTTGAATGACGAAAGTAAAAGAAACTAATTTCTTATAAACATTCCCTTCT
>CAZCIV010000331.1:0-3547 GCA_964498595.1 uncultured Flavobacterium sp. | reverse complement strand
ACTGACTTTCAAAATTACTTTGAAGTTTACTCATAATTTTATCAATTTGAGTATCGGTTAGCGTTTTAGAATCGTCTTGTAAAATGAAACTTACGGCGTATGATTTTTTACCTTCTGGTAAGTTATTTCCTTGGTAAACGTCGAATAGATTAACATCTTTCAATAATCCTTTTTCCGTTTGTTTCGCGATGGTATAGATTTGTTCGAATTTTACGTTCTCGTCTAATAATAACGCTAAATCTCTGCGAACTTCTGGATATTTTGGAATATCGGTAAACTTAATTTTCGTTGAAACGTATTTTTGAATTTTATCCCAAGCAAAATCCGCATATAATACTTCTTGTTTGATATCGAAATATTTTAAAACTGATTTTTTAATTGTTCCAAATTCTACAATAACTTCTTTTCCAACGGCTAAAGCTAATCCTTCAGCGAAAACATCATTTTCAAACGGTAAAGAAGTTACTTTTTTATCCAATCCTAAACGACTTAAAATCGTGTTGATATATCCTTTGAATAAGAAGAAATCTGATTTTGATTGTGCGTTTGTCCAACTTTCGTTTTGTCTGTTTCCCGTTACTAACAACGTTAAGTGTTTGTTTTCATCATAACCACCTGGCATTTTGTGGTAACTTTTTCCAAATTCGAAGAATTTTAAATCGCTTCTTTTTCTATTGATGTTGAAAGAAACCGCTTCTAATCCAGAAAATAATAACGATTGACGCATTGCTGATAAATCGCTACTCAACGGATTTAACATCATTACATTGAACTCTTCTTTTAAGTTTTCAGAAAGTTTTACGTAATCTGGCGTAGTTAGTGAATTCGCCATCATTTCGTTGAAACCTAAAGAACACAATTGGTTCGCAATGATATTTTGAACTTTATATTCTTCCGTTCTTGATGAATAGGCTGTAGTAGCATTCACTTTTGAAGGAATTTTGATGTTGTTGTATCCGTAAACACGTAAAATTTCCTCAATAACATCAATTTCTCTGGTAACATCCACACGATAAGAAGGAATTGTTAATCCTAAACCTGCTTCTGTAATACTATTTACTTTGATGTCTAAAGACGCTAAAATCTTCTTAATCGTTTCTGGTTTAATTTCCTCTCCGATGATTTTATTCACTTTGTTGAAATGAATAAATACGCTGAAATCTTCAATCTTTTTAGGATAAATATCCACAATGTCCGAAGTAATTTCTCCACCTGCCACTTCTTGAATCAATAAAGCCGCACGTTTTAATGCGTATTCAGTAATACTAGGATCGATTCCTCTTTCAAAACGGAAAGAAGCATCAGTACTTAACGTATGTCTTTTTGCTGTTTTTCTAACTGAAACTGGATTGAAATAAGCACTTTCTAAGAAAATAGCCTGTGTTTTTTCAGAAACTCCCGAAGTTTTTCCTCCGAAAACACCTGCTATACACATCGGACCACTTTCGTCACAAATCATTAAGTCTTCTTCATGAAGTGTACGTTCGATATCATCTAAAGTTACAAACTTTGTTCCAGCCGGAACTGTTTTTACAATGACTTTATTTCCTTTAATTTGAGCAGCATCAAAAGCGTGTAAGGGTTGCCCTAACTCGTGTAAAACGTAATTGGTAACATCTACAATATTGTTTTTGGGAGTTAATCCAATTGCCTTCAAACGGTTTTGCAACCAATTTGGAGAGGATTTCACTGTCACTCCCGAAATTGTTACCCCACAATATCTTGGCGCTAATTTTTCGTTTTCAACTTTTACATCTATTTTTAATGTACGTTTTTCAACCTTAAATTTACTTACCGATGGTGTAATTAATTCCGAAGTAGTTCCTTTTTGTAATAATCCAGCACGTAAATCACGCGCAACTCCCATGTGAGACATAGCATCTGCACGGTTAGGAGTTAATCCGATTTCAAAAACTTCATCCGTTTCAATTTCGAATACTTTTGAAGCTGGAGTTCCTGATTTTAAATCTTCGTTTAAAATCATAATTCCGTCATGACTTTCGCCTAAGCCTAATTCGTCTTCAGCGCAAATCATTCCGTGACTTTCTTGTCCGCGGATTTTTCCTTTTTTAATTTCGAATGCGTTTCCTTCTTTGTCAAATAACTTCGTTCCAATAGTCGCTACAGGAACTTTTTGTCCCGCTGCCACGTTTGGAGCACCACAAACAATTTGAACAGGCGCGTTTCCGTCACCTAAATCAACCGTTGTGATTTTTAGTTTATCAGCATCAGGATGTTTTTCGCATGTTAACACATGGCCAATCACAACGCCTTGTAAACCTCCTTTTAAACTTTCGTATTTGTCAACGCCTTCTACTTCCAAACCTAAGTCGGTAAGAATGTCAGCAATTTCTTCAGATTTTAAATCGGTTTTAATGAATTGTTTTAACCAATTGTAAGATATACGCATTTTGTATCGAATTTTAAGAGTGCAAATATAAGCTAAAGTTTAAGAGTTTGAAAGCTTAAAATTACTTTTTCAAGAACGAAATCAATCCAGAAAAATACGTTTTTTGGTCGTCGTAAAACGCCATATGACTTCCTTTTGGACAGAATAAATACGAACCATTTGGTAAGATTTTCGAAATTTCTTCCATGTGTTTTGGATCCATGGTATCATATTTCGCTCCTATAACAAGTGTTGGGATTTTTACGTTTTTCAAATCCGATTTTCGGTCCCATTTTTCTAATTTTCCTGAAATACCAAATTCACTCGGACCTTGCATGGTTACGTAAAGCGACTGATTCATCTTAGCAAACGAACGATTTACCGGTTCTGGCCAATCTTTTGCTGGGAAACGAAGAATGTGTTTTTCATAGAAATTCGGAAGCAACAATTCCATATATCTTGGATTTGAAAAATCATTATTAGCTTCTATTTTCATCAATTCTGCCAATACTTCTGGTTTCATTTGTTTGGCTAATACTTCATTGGCATATTTATCATATTCAGGGCAACTTGCCATCATGTTCGAAATGATTAAGCCTTTCATGTTGTTTTGATATTTCAAACTGTATTCCATTGCTAAAATGCCGCCCCACGAATGTCCTAACAAGTAGAAATTGGTGTTGTCTAATTTTAATGCTTTACGTACTTGTTCCACTTCTTCTACATATCTTGGTAAATCCCACATCGAAGTATCGTTTGGATTATCTGCATTTCCGCAACCTAATTGGTCGTAATAGATGAACTCGATGCCTTCAGCTGGTAAGAAATTTTCGAAACATTCAAAATATTCGTGCGTAGCGCCTGGACCACCATTTAAAAGCAACACTTTAATTTTCGGATTGTTTCCAATTCGCTTGGTCCAAACATTAAATGTACCTTTTGGAGTTGTAATGGGAATAACTTTTACACCACCATTTTGAATACTATCAGAAGATTGTGCAAAATATTCGTTTTGAGTAGTTACGGTTTCTTGTTTACAGCTTGTAAATAAAGCTATGGAGAAGAGTAGGAGTGTTGTGTGGAATAGGTTTTTCATGGTTGGATTTTTATTTATATTCTGAAAAATCCTGATTACCTTTTTGACCTGCTGACATATAA
>CAZCIV010000330.1:0-3553 GCA_964498595.1 uncultured Flavobacterium sp. | reverse complement strand
CAAAATACTTGATTTGTTGTACCAATTGTTGTACCTTAGTACTCCGTTGCACTAGAATGAAACACTAGTAAAATCAATACTTTCACTCGTTTGCACCGCTTTACAAATATAGTACAACATTTCTAATATTCTATTTTTATGGCATCTATTAAATTAATACTACGCACCAATCAGAAAGATCAAACAGGTAAAAGCCCTTTGTACATTAGAATTATAAAAGATAGAAAAACGAAATTTATCACTGCTGGACTCAAGCTGAAAGAAAGCGATTGGGATGAAGCAAAGCAGAGAGTTAAGAAAAGCTATCCTAACAGCGCGCGAATGAATGCTGCACTTGCTCAAAAAATTGCTGATGCTGAAGGACAAATTGCCGACATGGAACGTAAAGTAAAAACCGTTTCCATTAAAAAACTAAAAGAAGCCATAAAAGGTAAAGAAGTACCAAATTTCTTCGAGTATTCACGAAAACATTGTGAACGAATCAGAAACAACGTTTCCATTTCAACTTATAAAAATTACCATGCCTATTTAGATAAGTTCGAAAAATGGGTAGGAACCAAGGAGGTTTATTTTGATGACATTACAGTTTCATTGTTGATGGATTACATGAGTTATTTAAGTAACGAACTAAAAAACGGAAATACAACACAACGTTATTCGATTATGATTTTGGCAATTATGTTTAAAGAAGCTATCAAAGAAGATTTAATTCCCGAATACATGTATCCGTTTAGTAAGTTGAAATTAAAGAAAGACCCAAGCAGAAGACAGTTTTTAAAGAAAGAGCAATTCGAGGCGATTATCAATTATAAACTAGATGAAAAATCAAAGGCAAGTGTATATCGCGATATGTTTATCTTTTCAATTTTCGCAGGAGGATTACGATTCAGTGATGTATTAGAATTTCAAGTAAAACACTTCAATGAAGAGGAGAGAAGAATACAAAAAGTAATTCGCAAAACAGGAAGAATGCATCAGTTTAAAATAGGTCAGTTAGCATTGGACATCATCAACAAATACAAAAAGGAAGATGCAGAACAAGATGACTTTATTTTCCCTGTAATCACAAATAAAGAGCTGTATTTAAAGAATGATGAATACCGTTATACTTTTATAGAAAGTGCCAATAAAGCAGCTAATTTTCAATTACAGCGCATAGCAAAGAAATTAGAAATTCCAGTAAAAGTAACATTTCACATAAGCCGCCATACCTTTGCAACCAATGCTTTAAATAACGGAATGAGAATAGAGCACGTTTCAAAACTAATGGACCACCGCGATATCAGCACAACCCAAGTATATGCTAAAATCATTTCAGAAGAATTAGACAAAGCGGTTGACAACTACATCTACTAAAACAGAACGAGAGTAATTACTTCAAAAAATTACTCTCGTTTTCTTTTTCGAAGGTAAATTTTATGCTTTTTTACTCTCGAAATCCAAAACCCTAGCAAATACAAGCCCTCGCAATTTTGTTAAAAACTTGTACGAAAACCAACGCAAACAGGTGCTGAATTTATTCTAATTTTAGGCATCCCAAATAGTAAAAAACTTCCAAAATCATATTGAAATTTACTTGAAGTATACCTGAACTTCAAGCAACTAAACCATTTCAAGTAGTGACATTGGAAAAAGTGTAACCAAATAACAAATAATGAACAAATTTAACACCGGCAAAAAACGTGAACTTGAAAGGGCAAAACATCAAAAAATCATTGTTCTCAGAATGGAGAACCATCGACACAGCACAAAGTGCAGCTTCTATTTTTGACATTACGCACGACCAGGAACCCACACTGGAAAACTATTGTATTGCTTTACTCGAAAAAGTATTTACAATCCCACAATCCCAACTACCCGAATTCATTAACTACCAACTCCAAATTGCCCAAGACGGAAACACTTGGTTAAACAAGTTCGAAAAATTATTAGCCAACAATGAAGAACTATTCTTTAGCCAAAAGGCATTGAGTAGATTCAATAAATTGTACAACATTATCGAGAAAAAACGAACAGAGCTGCAATCTTCGAGCGTAAAAGAAACCAAACAAAGTACTCCAAAAAGGTTAATCAATGCCGAATCGGAAGATCGTTATTTTTCATTTTTTGAAATCAAACATCAAGTCGAAAAAATGGAATCGTTCAATGATCAAATCTTGTTTTTAAACGAAGAAATTTTCGAATACAAACAAGCCGACATTATTTCAATCAATAACAAGCTGCAAGCTTATGACCAGCAATGCGCTCAATTCATTGAAAAATTACAAACGCTTCGCAAAATGCGTTCCGAAATTGAGAAGGAAAAAGAACTAGAACTGGAGAAAAAACTAATAACTAAAAAACTAAAATTCAACGGAAATCTAAACCAATTAGTAGATATATTCTACCAACTAAGTCGCGAATTATTTGTTGATGGAAAATCTTTTATTGATGCTTCCAATGGCGAAATCGTAAATATGATCGTCAATAACTTCATCGACAAAGACAACAACGAAATAAGTCCCCAAACAGTCGAAACCATCCTCAAACCATCAAGAGGCGATAAACGACCAAAGACCCACAAACGAATAGACCTCGATAATTTACTCTAAAAAATAATAGTCCCTTGGGACCCGATTGGGACTAAGGGACTTTTTTTTACTTCACAATTTTGCTCCATAAACTTTTAAAAACTACGAAAATGGAAGCAATTATTTTAACAAAAGACCAGTACAACGAATTAATGGCAAAATTAGATGCAATTCAAAGCCAACTAAACGCCAAGCCAGACCCAAAGAAAGAAACCTTCTTAGACAATCAAGAATTCATTATGCTGATGAAAGTCTCAAAACGCACAGCACAAACCTGGAGAGATGAAGGCAAAATCTCATTCAGTCAAGTAGGAAGTAAAATCTACTACAAACTTTCTGATGTTGAAAAACTACTACAAGAACACTACAACAAATCATTCAAAGGAAAATAGTATGAACCAGTGCAACGGAACATGTGAGGTATGTGACTGTAAAACAGGAACAACCACAAAGACTATTCACTAATCACTTTTCACCAATCACTCAAACATGATAACGATATTCAAAAACTTCAACGAAGTAATAGAACACAAAACAATTTCCGAAATCCTGCACGAAATCAAAACAGGAAAGTACAGACCAGGGATAACCTATTTGCGTAAATCATTAGCCGAAAACAAACTAGAAGCCTATGAAAAAGCCAAAAAATCATTACCTGCATTCACACCTTCAGGAAAATTTGTGGGTGGAAGAAAAATGGAATTTCTGGAAGCATACTCCAATTTCATTATCCTAGACATCGATAAATTAAGTCAAACCGATTTACAAAACGCAAAACATAAAGCCAACCAATCCGAATACACCTATGCAAGTTTCATAAGTCCATCAGGCAATGGATTAAAGATTTTAGTAAAAGTAAACACCAAAAAAGAAGACCATAAAGAAACCTTTTTGGCCATCCAAAAACACTATGAAACCCTATTAAACCATGAAATAGACAAATCCGGAAAAGACATAACCCGACTATGTTTCTACTCATTCGA
>CAZCIV010000329.1:0-3555 GCA_964498595.1 uncultured Flavobacterium sp. | reverse complement strand
ATCAGAAGCATGTGTATATCGGCACCACGGTAAAAGGAAATTCAGACAAAATTTCGGGTATTGGCATCGTCGGCTTGCTGCACGAGGGCAAGGTGTATGTGCTGGCCGGAAAAAGCACATTGGCCAAATCATTGGATATGAATGGCCTGGGAAGCCCAACCATCAGCTGCAAAGCCGAATCGTGTACCGCATGTACATTTAGTTTCACCGATAATTACCCGTTTGTGAAATGTGAATGCACCACACCCGATTGCCCGGATTGCAATTGCAATATGACCATGATGGTGACGATGGATTTGAATATCATTGAGTAAACGTCTTTTGCATGGCATCAGTGGCTGAACGCCACCAACGAAGCTGCGATGGTTATAGCGGCACACGATTGCCGCAACTGATTGACTACGAGAGTGGAAGAGCAATTAACTGCCAATGAATTATGGAATAAAAATATGATCAGGAAAACCAGAACCATATTGGCAGGTTGCAATTTTTTCGTCACTACTTCGTTTAGACTTGTATGCGCAATAAATTGAAACCACAGCCAGGTTATAATTTTTTCTCATGAAAAAATGGATTCAAATACTTTTGATCATAATTGTAAGTCTTGCCGTATCATTGCGTGCAGGGGCACTCAACTGGATCAATCAATTTGCGATATGCGGCATGGTTTATTTTGTGGCTGGCCTCATTTATCGAAACAAAATGGTTCTTTCTCGCTTTATGTATGGAGCGCTTATTGTTTTACCCTTTGTGGCCATTTATACTGTTCTTGTATTGCGACACGGACTTGTGCATGTGTATCCGATTGCATTTTTGCCCTTGGCAAGCATTTCTGCCGGATTGATCATCAATAAATGGTATGCTGCCGGGATGAAAAGGCCGAAATTAATCGCAATAATCTCAACAGTCGCTGTCATGATGCTCCTTTTGGGGTATCTTGGAATGCCAAACTGGCTCGCGTATGCTTTTAGCAATAAAAACCATGTTAAATATCCCGCACCCTCGATTATGTTGCAACGGAATGACGGTTCTGTTTTCCAACTTAACAGCCAAGGTGGTAAAACCCTGGTGCTGGATTTTTGGAATACGGGCTGTGGCATTTGCTTTCAAAAATTTCCGGATTTCGACAAGCTGAAACAGAAATATGCAGCTAATCCGGAAGTAGCATTTTATGCCGTTAATTTAATACAGCGCAAGCAAGGTTTGAGCCATGTAAAAAAAGTGACAGATACATTTTCCTATCGTTTTGAAAACTTATACACCGACAGCCTTGCTGCAGAACAATGCAGGAAACTTCTTCATATTGAAGCTGTTCCGGCTATGATCATCATCAATAAAAATGCTGAGGTTGTCTATAAAGGTAATATGAATACCGAAAAATACATCTTCATTGACAACATCAACCGTGCAATAGCAGATGCTTTAAGCACGAAATAAGGTGTTGAAAATTTCCAGCTCATTTTTCTAACTTTTTATCCTATTCATACAGGGAATCGTTTTGCTTTTTTTGTTCCAATTGTTTGGCATTTAAATTTGATACGACATTTTTACCTGTTTTTTGCTCAATTTCTTTGCGGGTATTTCCTGCAATTGTGCCACCTTGTTTGGCAATTTTTCGGTTTTCTGTAAAGGTTTTCGGTTTCTTTTCTTTCGATATTTCTGTTGTGGTAGCTTCTGCCAACATATTAAGCACCAATTCTAAATTGGTCATATTGTCGCGAAGGTTTTCTTTTTTCAGGTCTTTGTGTTTCTTGTATTCTTTGGTAGTAAAACCACTCCATGCCTGAGTAATATCATTGGTAAGAATAGCAAATTCCTGTCCCTTTTTTACTCCGCGTTTTTCCCATTCATCGGTAAGCTCTTTTCGAATTTCAATGCTTTTTAGCCGTTGATTTATCCATTCTTTTGAATATCCTTTTCTCAAATATGTTTCCAATAGCCTGTCTATACCAATTTCAGGATCTTCTATTTCATCTATTCGCTCGCGGGCAACCTTAGCTATCCACATTTTAAACGGTTCGGCTTTGGGCGATGGAACAGACTGAATTAACCGAAACAGTTGCTCATTATCAGCAACATCGGTTTTGTAATTTTTACCATCAGCAGATTTCATTTTCAGTTGTCCGATTTTTTCGGACAACTCACTACCTTCTTTGTTTAATTTTGTTTTTAAATCGTTCCAATACTTACGCGGTCGGTCAGTACCTGTGAGCACTTCAATTACATCAATAATTGAAAAATACCATTTTTCTTCCACTTCATTCCATGAAGTCCGGATTTGTTTTTGCTCAAATATTTTTATGGTTGTTTCTTTTGACATATTACTAAATAATTCATTTAAGTTTAACCCTTAACTGTTTTTCATCTCTCTGATTCGGTGGCTCTTGAATCTAATTGTGGCGAATTCGCCTTAATTCATTGTTTCTTTTCCACCCGCTTTTCGCCTCATTTTCCCTGCCAGGCATAGCCCACATTAATTCGTCTCAAAGTTATAGGTTTTAATATTCGGCGCAAGCAAATTAGGGTCATAAAACTTTTATCCGGCTATTTTTAAAAGCAATGCTCCCAAAGTTGGCAAAGGCTTTTATGTTGGAATTGGCGATCTTGCAACAACACAAAATTTTGTCATAACACCCGATTCTGATACTTTTCTCATCCAACAAGCCACAGTTTGCAGCCTAAAGGCCTTTTTGGAAGTATTTTTGCCACAACTCTGAGGCCTTGAAAGACAAGAAATCAGGCTTCGGATTTCAGATCGTAACCGTTTTGTTTTGTAAACTGACCGCAATATTCCCGTGGATCGGGCCTGAGAACCAAAACCGTCCACATCATCCACAAGGCGAGCGGACAAAGCCGGTTGTTCAGTTCTCTGTAAATTATGAACAGACATGCACTGCATGTTCATTGATTGGCGTTAAACGCCCCATTTGTCCAATTTTTTGCAAAAAATGAACAAATGATGGTAATTTGTCCAGAAAATGGACAAATACTTGAGTCGCAATTGAACCAATGAAGAGGCAAAAGCAACTTTTGCTTGAAACAAATCATCTGTATAACGACTTGACGTTTCTGACTAAACAAAATGAACGCATGGAAAACGAATATTAAAAACCTTTACAACAATGCAACAAAAGAAAATTTGGACGCTCTTTTTGATTATTGGGATTAGTGTTTTGGTTCATTCCTGCTCAAAGCGCATTGAACCTATTAAAACAATAACCTATGTTTACAAAAACGGAACAGCTTATGACCTTGTTTTAGAGGTATATGATAATGGGGTAAAATTCAAGAGTTTTTCCATTTCACCTAATAAAGAGGTTGAAACAGGCACTACCAGGGATGAAGGACCTGTTCCATTTTTGTTTTATGAACCTACAATAAAGTATGGGGATTCTGTCGTTATCCGATTCAGCAACAACCATTGTTTAAGTTATTCAAGAAAAAGTGGCAGTGGTTCTCTTGGGGACAAAATCTTTGATTATAGGGAATACGACAATTATACCCCCGGTCTATTTGATCAAAACAAACCAATTACATACACTTTGTATTACACCA
>CAZCIV010000328.1:0-3567 GCA_964498595.1 uncultured Flavobacterium sp. | reverse complement strand
ACAATTTTTTGATCAGAAATCATTTTGTTGTACGCTTCTTTAATATCAAAACTCTTAGTTGCAAAACTTCCCGACCATAAAATCTCATCGGAAACAAAATCAGTAGTTCCCAATCCTACAACGGAAATAGTATCTAAATTTTCGTTTCGATTTTTAAAAGCTGTGCCTAAAATAAGTGCGGTAATAATTATTGAAACTCCAATAACTAAAGTTGATTTTAATTTGTTTTCCATAAAGAAACAGTGTTAGTTGGTTACAAATAATGTAGTATCAAAACTCATACCAAGTTACAGAAAATCATTACGTTTTGGAATTTATCGCTTATTTTTAAAAAAAGATTTCATTAAATCGGCACATTCTTTTTCTAAAACTCCCGAAATGACTTGGGTTTTCGGATGTAATTGTGTTCCCATTTTTTGAAAGCCACGATTCTCATCGGAAGCACCAAAAACAATTTTAGAAATTTGGGACCAATACAAAGCGCCTGCACACATTTGGCAAGGTTCTAAAGTCACATACAAAGTACAGTCTTTTAAATATTTTCCGCCAATGAAGTTTGCTGCACTAGTTATGGCTTGCATTTCGGCATGAGCCGTTACATCATGAAGTAATTCGGTTAAGTTATGTGTTCTTGCAATGACACGATTGTCAATCACAATTACAGCTCCTACAGGAATTTCACCTTTCTCAAAAGCTATTTCGGCTTCTTGAAGGGCTTTTTTCATGAAATAGTCATCGGTAAAAATATTCTCCATAAGTACAAAAATACAACAACCAATTCTTACTTTTGTGCTGTAATGGAAAATTTGCTTTCAAAAATTAACAACCCTACCGATTTAAGGAAACTTCCTGAAAATCAATTACCTCAATTAGCCAAAGAATTGAGAGACTTTATCATTGATATTGTTTCAAAAAAAGAAGGGCATTTGGGGGCAAGTTTAGGTGTTGTAGAATTGACCATTGCGCTACATTATGTTTTCAACACACCAGAAGATTTACTGGTTTGGGATGTGGGTCATCAAGCTTATGGGCATAAAATCCTAACCGAAAGACGTGCTGTTTTCCACACTAACAGAGAATTAAACGGGATTTCAGGTTTTCCTAAGCGAAGTGAAAGTGTTTATGACACTTTTGGAGTGGGACATTCTTCTACTTCGATTTCTGCTGCTTTAGGAATGGCATTGGCTTCGCAATTAAAAGGAGATATTGACAAACAACATATTGCCGTGATTGGCGATGCTTCGATTGCAAGCGGAATGGCTTTTGAAGGTTTGAATCATGCTGGAGTTACCGATGCGAATTTATTGGTTATTTTAAATGATAACGCTATTGGAATTGATCCAAGTATTGGCGCTTTGAAAGAGTATTTAACCGCAGTTAAAGAAGGAAAAAACCCGAAACAAAATAACATCATCAAATCCTTAAATTTTGATTATTCAGGTCCGATTGATGGTCATGATTTACCTAAGTTAATTTCGGAATTAGAGCGATTAAAATCAGTTAAAGGGCCGAAATTCTTGCATGTAATTACCACAAAAGGTAAAGGTTTACAATTGGCAGAAGAATATCAAGTGAAATATCATGCTCCTGGAAAATTTGATGCCGAAACTGGGAAAATTCATCCGAAAGACGAATCACATTTGCCTCCAAAATTTCAAGATGTTTTTGGACATACTTTGGTAGAATTGGCAAAACAAAACGAAAAAATCATTGGAATTACTCCAGCCATGCCTACAGGAAGTTCCATGACCAATATGATGGAAACTTTTCCAAAACGCGCTATCGACGTAGGGATTGCTGAACAACACGCCGTTACTTTAGCCGCAGGAATGGCAACACAAGGAATGGTCGTTTTTTGTAATATTTATTCCACTTTTTTACAGCGCGCTTATGACCAAGTAATTCATGATGTGGCTTTGCAAAATTTACCTGTTATTTTTTGTTTAGACAGAGCTGGATTAGTGGGTGAAGATGGCGCTACACATCAAGGTGTTTTTGATATTGCGTATTTGAATTGTATTCCAAATATGATTATTGCCGCTCCAAAAGACGAAATGGAATTGAGAAATATAATGTTTACGGCTTCAGAAGGCCTAAACCATCCGATTGCAATTCGTTATCCAAGAGGAAGAGGCGAAAATGTGAATTGGGAACAACCTTTTGAGAGAATGGAAATCGGAGCGATAAAAGAGCTTCAAAAAGGAACTAAAGTCGCAATTTTATCTACTGGAACTATTGGGAATAACATAAAGAAAGCTTTAAAAGAAGTAGAAAATCCAAAATTATTTTCGCATTATCACTTCCCATTTATAAAGCCATTAGACATTGAAGCTATCAAATCTATAATAAATTCTCACGAGCACATTATTACTATCGAAGATGGCGTAATTACAGGTGGTTTTGGAGAGCAAATCAATACAATTATCGCAACAAGTAAATTAAATAAATCTATAATCAATCTTGGTATTCCAGATTCATTTGTAGAACATGGAACAGTTTTTGAGTTACAACAAGTTTGCAAAATCGACGTTAATTATATTATTCAATTATTAAATTCTTATTATAATGTTTAAAAAATCCTTAGTATTTATATTACTTTTTTTTGTTTCCTATTCTAAAGCGCAAATTGTAAAAACACAATTACCTGATTCTACTTCATATTGGACAAAAGAAAATGTTGTAGGATTAGACGTTTCTCAAATTACATTTGTTAATTGGAATGCAGGAGGAAATAATTCTGTATCTGGATTGTTAAAAGGAAAATTCGTTAGAACCTATACAAAAAACAATGTGCAATGGAAAAATGAATTAATTGCTCGATACGGTATCAATAAACAAGAAAAACAAGAAGTAAGAAAAACTGACGATCAATTACAAATTAATTCAACATTTGGCTATAGAACAGATACTATTTCAAATTGGTATTATGCAGGAAAATTTAATTTCAATACGCAATTTGCTAATGGATATGCTTATCCAAATACAAGTTTAGCTATTTCAAAGCCATTTGCACCAGCATATACCTTCCTTGGTGTTGGAGCAGAATATTCTAGAAAAGATTTAAATTTAACGCTTTATTTATCTCCATTAACACAGAAAACAACATTAGTTTTCGATCAGAGATTAGCAAATCAAGGGGCTTTTGGTGTTGAAAAAGCAATTTATGATGAGCTAGGAAATTTGATCCGTGAAGGTAAAAATATAAGAAATGAAACAGGTATTTTGATTACAAATCAATGGAAAAAAGAAATTTATAAAAATATTAATTTTGAACACAGAATTTCACTTTACACAGACTATATCAATAATTTTGGGAATGTTGATGTCGATTGGCAATTACAATTAGATATGACAGTAAATCAATATGTAAAAGCAAATATTGGAACTCATCTTGTTTATGATGACGACATAAAATCTAAAGAAGAAAAAAATGGGGAACAAATAATAAAAGGTCCAAAGGTTCAGTTAAAACAATTATTAGGAATAGGAGTTACCTATTCATTTTAAAATAAAACTTTAAAACAAAAAAGGCTTCATTTCTGAAGCCTTTTTTGTTTTATATATTAT
>CAZCIV010000327.1:0-3576 GCA_964498595.1 uncultured Flavobacterium sp. | reverse complement strand
GAAATTGAAAAGAAAAAAACAAATTGAAAAGAAACTAATGCCTCATGCTCATTATCTAACTTGCTGCGGACAGCGGTGGTTTTGGAACCTTGACGATTTTTAAATTTGTGAACGGTTTAGTGTGTTTGTAGGCACGGATTAAAAATCCGCGCCATCGGGTTATAATTCAACATTGAAGTTTTTTTCCTTAAACCAATTTTCACTAATTTTATTGTTATCGCTTTTAGGTTTTGGGTCAGCCTCATTTACTATGAAAGTTGTCGGCAAATTAACTGCGTGTCCAAAAATTAAAGCGTGTTGTGTCGGTATTGAGGGCATTCTTCTCAAAATGGTTTCGGAAATATGAGGCGTAATTTGTCTAATATGTGACAGATCTTCTGGATTTTAAATCCGATGAACTATGAAATTACTGCATTGTGAAAGTACTGTCTTTGAAAGTTCACTTGGTCTTTGTGAGGAAACAAGTAGAAACATTCCATATTTTCTGCCTTCTTTAGCAATGCGTTCAAAAATTTTGTTTGCGTCACCGAATACTTTACCTGTATCAGTTGAGATATAGCGGTGAGCTTCTTCCAATACAAGATTTATTGGGTAAATGTTTCTGTTTTTAGAGTTCCGCAATTTTTCGAAAATCATTCTTGATAAAACACAAGATATTACTTCAACTGTCTCGTCATTTGCGGAGTTTAAATCAATAACAACAAGCTGACTTTTTTTTGTAGTTTTTTCAAGCCCTAGAATTTTCTGTAAATAGTCTTGTGTACCAATATCGTCAGTGTTTCTTGTTAGAAAATGAAAATCTTCTCTTTCCTTAATACTTTTATAACGTGTAATAAGCGAAGAACAGTAGTCACGTATTTGTTTATTACCGTGATATTCTTCATAGAGAATTGCATTTTCAATAGCTTGCTCTAAATCACCAAAGTTGAATTTCTCAGAATTATATTTTGGGTCTATTGTGAAGTCTTCTTTAATATGAACTCGAACTGAACTTTTGAAATCTTCTTCTTTTTGCCCTGCTAATCTGTCACCAGTTGAGGTTGCAAAATTACCATATTGTGCATTAAAATTTGAAAAATCAACAGATTGGCTGGCTGGAAAATTAGCTTTCTGAATTAATGAAACAATTTTTTGTCTTTTTGCAACTGGACTTTCCCAATGGTCAAACACATACATAATGCTACAAGCATAAATATGAAATCTAGCTTCGTTTGTAAGGTTTTGAGTAAACCCGAGAGCGTTTCTTAAAAGTGGTAGTTGAGATCTATCACTGGCTTTCAAGAGTAAAGCCCATTCATCAATGTTTAAAAACCAGTGTGGAAGAATGAATTTTTCTATTTGTTCATCTTCATTGTCTTCAATAGAATAATATTTAGTTTGGATATTTTTGTTTTTTGTCGATAATTGCTCAAAGGCTTGTTTGTATTCACCGTTAACATCAAAGAAAATAAAAGTACTCCCTGTTGCACTGTTACTTTCCAACTTATATAGCGTTTGTAGCATTGAAGCTATTGTACAAGATTTCCCACTACCTGTATTTCCTAAAATTGCGGAGTGATTTCCGAAGAATTTATCAATGTCTAGCTTAACTTCGTAATCTGGAAAAATGGTGGATTTACCTATTGGTAATGAGGTATATCTGAATTTACAAGAGCATTCATCTTTTTTACAATCTTTAGGACTTTCACAAATTTGAACTTTGACGTTATCGGTTTTAAAAATAGTATCAAGTTCTTTCTCCTTAATGTACAGAACATCAGAATAAAGCGTAGGATATACACTTACACCAAATTCAAAATTTAAGGTTTCGAATTTGGTTGTCTTGATTGTTCCGATTGGTAAGACTTCTAGAAATTTTCCTGTCTGAATTTTACTTAGAATTTGGTCTGTTGGATTTGAAAAAGGAACGTTCAAATCCTTTTCTCTAACGCCTGAAACTTCAGCTACGATATAATAATTTTGATACGGAACTATAACATAGCTGTTTAACTGAGCGAAATAATGAATGTCGTCAAAACCACTTACGTTAAAGTTTTCCAAACCACTCAATAACTCTACTGAAAAACGGTCAGAATTTATTGCTACAACTTTGCCAATTACCCTTTGCTTATCTTCCTTTGTCATTGCAATAAGTTCTTTAAGTTCTTGATTGTAGCTTCCATTTTATGGTCTAAATCTTCGGCAGTTAAATCAGGTAATATTTGTTCTACAAAGTTTTTAAAGAAGTATAATGGGGAGTAATCGTCTATGCCATCAGGCCATTTTTCTCCAATTATCCAAATTCTAGAATCGTTCAAATCAAGTAATTTGCCAATAGTATTTTTATCAGTCGGTTCGCCTATAACTATTAAACGAAATGAAGGAATTGTAAATGCTTGGAAAATTAAGTTGTTTATGTGTTCATCACTAAAGCTATAACCGATTGTAACAAGTATGTTATTGTTTTGCATTAGCTTTTTCTGAAACTCTCTAAATAAGTCTGAATATGGACTACCTAAACTAGCATTATATTTTAAAGGAGTTGGATGAATCATTATTGTGTCCTTTTCTTTTAATTCATCAAAAGTTGGCTCCTGAATTTCTTTTACTTTAAAGAGTTTGTTCTCGCCATCTGCTTCAATCCAATTTACAGAACCGTGAATTTTGTACAAGTAAAAAAAGTTGTCAATGACGCTCCATTTGGATTGTGATAAATCCATCTTTTCAGCTAGAGCATAATTAAAAATTGCTGGGTTAAAAAATTTGCTAATCCCACCTGTAAATCCATTTACATAATGTATTCCTAATAAGTCCATTGCTCTTTCTGAATACAAATCGTAATTAGTTGTAAATATGTTTAGTCTTGGAAGTGTAGAGTTTCTAGAAAGTAACTTCCTGTAAAACTGTTTATAAAGTTCTATCAGCGGGTTATCAATACTATCCTTTTTATCTAACGCTTTGGTGTTTTCAGTATTTAAACATTTTTCTAAAAGAAAATTTCTAGCTTGAATAATAATAGATTCAATCTTTTCGGATACAGATAAGTCTGAAAATTCAACAGCCTTACTTTCAGCTTCATCGTCTTGTTCTTTTGGCAAAGTTGTTTTCAAATGATAAAATGACAAACTATGCAGGGTAGAAAGAAAAGTTTCAAGGTTTATGGCAAAATTAGAATGTGTTACGTCTATTGATAATTCACTTTTTAACCATTCCTTTTGTTCGGCAAAATCAGGACTTGAATAAAATTCTTTTGCAAGAGGTGCCATAACTGGAATCCCAATTTCTTTGTATGCTTCTGATTCCAACTTATAAGACGAACAACCACTACCTAAAATAAAAGAGAGGTTTTTATTGTCTAATACTTTTAGAAAAGACTCTTGTATTTTCCTAGTCTTAGCTTTTAGGTCTGCTTGTTCCTGAGTTTCTCCAACTTCAGCATCAGCTTTACCTTTAATGTTAGCTAATATGTTTTCGTTTCCTTTATAAAAGTATATTTCCATTTTTTCGTTTTTGTCGGTCGTGTTGTCTTTTAGGGTGAGGCATAACTCATAAATATACGCAACTTTCAAATATGAAGAATAACGATTAACTTATTGA
>CAZCIV010000326.1:0-3587 GCA_964498595.1 uncultured Flavobacterium sp. | reverse complement strand
ATTGGAAGTTTGGGTGTTGGTTCTGCAAACAAAACAGAATTTACCATTCAATTAAAATCTAAGAAGGAACTGCATAATTTGTCTACCGAAACATTTATGAAATCCCTGCGAGAAGATTTGAAATCAAAATTTCCGAGCATAAATTATTCAATGGCTGCACTGGGTTTAATACCTCGTTCCGCCCCAATTGAAATTACATTAAGCGGAAGCAACTTAAATCAAGTGATGAAAAGCGGAAACGAATTAAAAGCGATTATTGAAAAAATGCCTGGTGCGGATAACATTCGCTTATCAGTTGAAGCAGGTAGTCCCGAATACAAAATAATTCCCGACAAAGATAAAATGCAACGATTAGGTTTAACTACCGCTTATGTTGGATTGAACCTAAGAACAGCGTTTACAGGCAATGATGATGCTACCCTAACCGAAAACGGAACAGAATATCCTGTGAGAATTTGGTTAGCTGAATTTAGCCGACAAAATTTTGAGGATGTTCAACAACTTTCTATCATTAACCCAATGGGAATACCAGTTGAAGTTTCACAATTTGCAAGCGTAGAGCAAGACAATTCCCCGTCATTATTAGAACGAAAAGACCGACAACCTGCTGTTACTTTGACAGCAGACGCATTAGGCAGACCATCAGGAACAGTAGCAGACGATGTAGTAGCATATCTCAAAGAAAATCCATTGCCAAACGGAATACAAATGACTTGGGGAAGTGACATCAAAAGACAGAATGATAGTTTTGGAGCATTAGGTTCTGTTTTACTCATTTCGTTTTTGCTGATTTACCTGATTATGGTAGCACTGTATGACAGTTTTGTTTATCCATTTGTAGTTTTGTTTTCTATACCAGTTGCAGCAATTGGGGCGTTTTTCGCTTTGAATTTGTCGTTAAGCAATTTAAGTTTATTCGCCTTATTGGGTTTAATTATGCTAATGGGCTTAGTGGTCAAAAACGCTATTCTAATTGTCGATTTTACCAATCAATTAAAAGCAGAAGGTAAACATTTTAAAGAAGCCTTAATCATTGCAGGAAAAGGTCGTATGCGACCAATCCTAATGACAACTCTTTCAATGGTTGTTGGTATGCTTCCCATTGCAATGGCAACAGGAACAGCAGCAGAATGGAAAAACGGACTTGCTTGGGTAATCATTGGCGGACTTCTATCATCTTTAATTTTGACCGTGTTTTTAGTGCCTATGGTCTATTATTTAGTTGACACAACAAAAGAAAAAATAAATCGTAAAAAATAATTGAAATGAAAATAACAATCATAACACTACTCGCATTTTCGTTTTCACTCACACTTTATTCATTTGCCAAACCGAATGCAAAAACATTTTCCTTAGCAATTGAGGTGAAGAATTTACGGAATGAAAAAGGCGTGGTTCAATTTGCACTTTATAACAAAGACGGCTCAATCCCAGATGAAGATTATGAAAACTATTACAAAATTGTAAAAGGCGAAATTGTGAATGGTTCATCAACAATTACTATTGAAAATATTCCATCAGGTAAATATGCTGTTAACATTTTACACGATGAAAACAAAAATGGCAAAATTGACAAAGGATTTATTTTACCGATAGAAGGTATTGGTTTCTCAAATTTTCAATCAATTGGCTTGACAAACAGACCTAATTTTTCAAAAGCAAGTTTTGAGTTGAAAGAAAACAAGTCAATTAATGTAAAGGTGATTTATATGTAAGACAGTTTAGCCATCGCACAGGCGTAAGCACATTTGCAATTCGCACAAGCCAACGCACAGACCAAAAATTGCAAAAGAGCTTACACCTTTACCCCCAAAGAAAAATTATTTTTTTAAAATTTCCTTCCCTTCTTAAATTTTTAAAACCGCTACCCACAGCCGACACATACGCAGCTCGACAATTACAGTAAAACCAACGGCAGACAACAACTCTGCAACCTCGACAGACAGAAGGCCAGCTTATAACAATGGGTACGGCACAATGCCTGGTTTTGTGCGCTTTAGACACTACTCAGGTAACAGAAAGTTCACGATGTTTTATTAGCTTTACAACTAGCTGACCGGCACTGATGCGTACCCGAAGCCGTTAGCCGTAATTCAGAAAACACTTACAAAAAAATATCAAATCGATTGTGTTGGAGATATATTTTTAATTATTTAACTTTGCACACTGATTAAAAAATGTATATTTACATAAGAACTTTAAAAAACTAGTTATGAACAATATTTTTGAGGAATTGAAAAAGTATTTTTCTTCCACTCCTCAAAATGAAGTTTTGAAGGATTGGGAGTCAACTAAGGCGGACGATGCCGTTGGACCTACGCTATCTGAATTTATATGTTATACTGAACAAATGTTTAGGATAGCGAATTCAGAAAAGATAAAGCCAAAAGAAAAGACCAATATAATTTTTAATAACCCGAAGTATACTTCGGGTTTTTTTATATTTTAGCTTTATGGAAAACGCTACATTTTTTTTACAGACTTTTAAATTTCCAAAAGTTGGGATCGACCTTAGTAAAAAGGTTGATGATGATATAAACATCAAACTTGAACCGAGTGGACAATATAATGCAGAAAATTCTACATTTTTTCTAACATTCGAATTCAATGCATTCAATAAAGAAGAGGATAATGCATTTATAAATATATTATGTGTGGCAAATTTTAAATTTGAAAATGTTGCTTCCATAGAAAATATTCCTAACTATTTTTATCAAAATAGTATCGCTATCGTATTTCCGTATATACGGGCCTTTATTAGTACCGTCACCTTACAAGCCAATATAAACCCCTTGGTTTTACCGACATTCAATTTATCATCGTTGGCGGAGCCATTGATGAAAAATTCAATCTCTATTTAATAACTCGTTTTGTCTTTAAAAACACTTTATCAAACTCTTGAAGACAGAGGGAATCCGGACGAAGTTATTTCTGACGGACCATTTCCTTGCAACTGGCCAAATACTTGGCTAGGAGATGGTTATTATTTTTGGGATCACTTTTTACTAAATGCTAAATGGTGGGGATCACATCGTTATCAAAATAATTGCATAATTTGTAAAGCAACTTGTGAATATAATACCGACCGCTGTTTTGATCTGGTCGGTACTACCGAACATTTGGAGCAATTTAAAGATACTGTGGATTATCTTAGAGCGAACAATCTAATTTCTCAAAATACCACAGTACGACGCATTCTTAATTTTCTCAGACTAACCACGAAGTCTTTTAAATATGAAGCAATTCGAGTATATGGAGTTAATTCAATATCTCCCAATACTGAGGTAGGAAAGCTATTTGCAAACCGCCTTTTTTTTGAGATTCCTAGACCTCAATACCTAGATTTGACACCAGCAATTCAAATATGTTTATATAAAAAGGATGCTTTAGATCTAAATAACTTTACTATAGTTTATCCAGATCGCTACCTGCCAAAAAATGCCTTGATATAATGAACTACGGCTAACATTTGCTAGGCTCAATAGCTATTAATGTACTGATTTTCACTTTAATTTCCTAATTTAGTTTTGTCCTGGCAGAGACTACTCTGCTCGCCCAGCCGCTACTGCGCCTAGCAAAGGAACGTT
>CAZCIV010000325.1:0-3596 GCA_964498595.1 uncultured Flavobacterium sp. | reverse complement strand
TCGTAATAGCATCTTTACCAGATAATCGAATAATAGCAATCGCACCCGCTCCAGAAGGTGTAGCTAATGCAACTATGGTTTCTTGTGGGATCATGTTCTAAATTTAATCCTGCAAAGATAATTCAAAGTCAGAAGTTAGAAGTTAGAAGTTGAAAGTTTTTTTGTAGCACAAAGTCTCACAAAGTTTAGCGCTAAGTTACACAGAGTTTTCTTTTGCTTCCTTTGCGAAAAAACTTAACGCTCTTTGCGTTTAAATTTAATTCTTGATTTTAATAAAATTAAAAAACCACTAAAGCCAAAGCCAAGTGGTTTTTAAGTTAGTTAAGGTTGGTAATAAGATTCTCAGTTAAAACTGTAAAATCAAATATTTTTGAATTAGTTGCTCAACATTACTGGCATTACTAGCATCGTAACGGTTTCGCCTTCGTCTAAGCCGTCAACTGGAGTTAAAATTCCAGCTCTATTTGGCATCGACATTTCTAATTGGATTTCATCACTTGATAAATTATTCAACATTTCTGTTAAGAAACGTGAGTTGAACCCGATTTGCATATCGTCTCCTTGGTAATCACAAGTCAAACGCTCGTCTGCTTTGTTAGAGTAATCGATATCTTCTGCCGAAATATTCAATTCAGTTCCTGCGATTTTTAAACGGATTTGGTGCGTAGTTTTATTAGCAAAGATTGCCACACGACGAACCGAGTTTAAAAACTGAACTCTGTTGATTAATAATTTGTTTGGATTTTCTTTTGGAATAACCGCTTCGTAGTTTGGATATTTTCCATCGATCAAACGACAAGTTAATACATAATTCTCGAAAGAAAAAGTTGCATTAGAATCGTTATATTCGATAGCAACTTCAGCATCTGATGCTGCTAAAATTCCTTTTAAAATGTTTAATGGTTTCTTTGGCATAATAAAATCTGCTACTTGTGATGCTTTTACATCGGTGCGAGCGTATTTTACTAATTTGTGAGCGTCAGTTGCTACGAAAATTAATCCTTCTGGTGAAAATTGGAAGAAAACACCACTCATTACAGGGCGTAAATCATCGTTTCCAGCAGCGAAGATTGTTTTGCTTACTGCAGTTGCTAATACTTCCGCAGGAACTAATGTTTTTGAAGGATCATCTAAAACTACCGCTTTAGGGAATTCTTCTCCTGGTGCATAAGCAATGGCATATTTACCCGAGTTTGAGCTAATTTCTACGGTCGAATTATCTTCAACAGTAAATGTTAACGGTTGCTCTGGGAAGGTTTTTAAGATATCTAATAAAAGTTTTGCTGGAATAGCAACACTTCCTTGACTTGTAGAATCAATTTCTAAAGTAGCCGTCATGGTTGTTTCTAAATCAGAAGCAGAAACTTTTAATTGGTTGTTGTCTAATTCAAATAGGAAATTATCAAGGATAGGTAAGGTGTTACTACTGTTGATAACACTTCCTAAAACTTGTAATTGTTTTAATAAATACGAACTCGATACTATAAACTTCATCATCTTGTATTTTAAAATCGTGATTTGATTTTATATTTCACAAATATATTCTAATTCTGTTCAACCGCAAAAACAATTTTATTAACAACTAGCGGCTGTATTTTCTTTTGCGTAAGAACGTGAATAAAAACCCAAAGATAGCTAAAATAACTATTGGTAATCCGACAGTTACCATTTGTGCCATGGTGTAATTTTTATACACTTCTTCCTTATTTAAAAGTGGTAAATCAACATCTTTACTTCGGATGTTAATAAGTCCGTTGTCGTCTAAAAGGTAATTTACACAGTTCATTAAGAACTCTTTGTTACCATATAAAGCACCAACTCTATTATCAAAACCTAGTTCATAAGGTTCACCATCAGTATTTAATTTATTTTTAATCACTTCTCCGTCAGAAATTACAATCATTTTATTGTCTTTCCCAGTCGCTTGGAACGAATTATCTTTGAAAGGTAACACTCGGTTTTGATACATCGATTTGAATTTTCCTTCCATTAAAACTGCTACCGGAAGCAATCCTTTGCCTTCATATTCTTCAGGAGTAGTTTCTTCAGTCACCATATCTAAAGAAATAGGCGTAGGCGTTCCAATGGTTTTTGAATATTCAGACGAACTCAATAAAACGGTTTTCTTAATATCGTTTTTCAAGATTTCAATCGGAGAAGCAAACTCAAATTTAATTCCTTCCATATTTTTCACGATTGGATGTGTTGAGGTTGGATATACAAATGGAGAAAATCTCCAATTAAATTCTTGTTCTTGTGTCTCGCTTCCTTCTCTTCCAGTAAGAAGTTTAATAGGAGTTCCGTATTCATCTTTAACTAGTAAAGGACTTATTCGGATACCATATTTAAAAAACATATCTGTTAAGTTCAAATTTCTTTGTGTGGCTAGAATAGTACCACTTTGACTAGTAGTTAAACTATCCATATCTGCGGTTACTTCATCTAAAAGCCACAAGGTTTTTCCTCCATTCATGATGAATTGGTCTAACACTTGTTTTTCTTCTTCTGTAAAACCTTCGGTTGGTTTTGCAATTACCGCTAAATCGTATTTTTTTAGCGCTTCTAAAGTTTGTATTGGTTGTTTTGCTACTGAATCTAATGTAAAAGGAGCAATGAAATAACTTTCTTTGACTGTTTTAAGAAAATCTGCCATGTATGGCTCTGCCAACTCACCATTACCCTTTATTACAACGATTTTCTTTTGTTTTTCTTTCGAAATTTTATTGATAGCTTCCGCAAAACCGAATTCCAAATGCTGTACCGAACTAATTACTTTTTGTTCTGTAGAAGCTCCCATTAGGTTTTTCAACAACGCCACTTTCGTGAATTTATCACCATACGTCGCTTGTGCCCAAGGGAAAACCACTTCTTGCGATTGTTTACCTTTGTCTTCCACGGTAATGCTTAATGGTTGCATACCTTTTGCGTAGAATTCTTTCATTTTTTCAACTCGTGTTTCCTCTTTTTCAATCGGATTTTTGAAGTTGAAAATGATGTTTGAATTATAAGCCGTGAATTCCTCTAAAAGTTGTTTGGTTTCGTTTTGTAAACGCTTGAATTCTGGTGGAAAATTGCCTTCTAAATAAACTTCAATGTATAACGGACTATCCACACTTTCAATAATGTTTAAAGTCGTTTCTGATAAAGTATAGCGTTTGTCTTGCGTTAAGTCAAAACGTTTGAAAAAGAAGTTACTAATTAAATTGATAACGATAATTGCTAAAAATACAATTCCTAATTGCTTTAAAGCTTTTGATTTGTTTTCTTTCATTACCATTTCAAAGATTTAAGTTGATAAACCGTTGCCGATAAAAATAAAAACGTCACACTCACAAAATATACAATATCACGTGTATCTAACACACCGCGACTCATACTTTTAAAGTGATAATCCATTCCTAAAGCAGCAAACATTGAACTATAATTTCCAAGGAAAGAAGCAATTCCGTCAAATCCGAAGTAGAAAAAGAAACAACAAAAAACAGCAATAATAAACGCTACAATTTGATTGTCTGATAAAGTAGAAGCAAAAATTCCAATTGCCGTGTAAGCCGCAATTAAGAACAACAATCCGAAATACGAACCAAGCGTACTTC
>CAZCIV010000324.1:0-3605 GCA_964498595.1 uncultured Flavobacterium sp. | reverse complement strand
ATGCGGCAGTCTTGAAAACTGTTGACTGTAACAGGTCCGGGGGTTCGAATCCCTCTTCCTCCGCAGAATTAAAACCCTAACGATTGATTATCAATTAGTTAGGGTTTTTTATTTGCATTTTATCCCCACATTATCCCCACAATTATTGTGTTTTTTTATTTACTATTTTTATAAAAAATATAAATTATGGAAGCACAAGTATCAGTAAAACAAATAATTAGAGATTTTATCTATATCGGTAAACAATTAGATCATCTTTTTAAAGATAGATTAGAATACAAACTAATTATCGATTTTATTCTTGCTAAAGACTATTTGAATGAAGAATTAGATTTGAGGCTTCCCAAAATGAAGGAAGTCGAAGAAGCTACAGGTTTAAAATCTCATACATTAAGAAAGCTTTTACTTAAAATGCACTCTGAAATATTTACTTATGAGCGTAAATTGAATTTGAGCTTCAACAAAGTAATTTACCAATTCAATATTAAGTTTTACAATAATCATTGTTTCTTTAGAGTTGATAAATTACCCCATTTACCAAAAATTGGAGAGTCAGTAAGTTTGCCATTTATCAGTGCTTCGATACCAATTAATTATTTTTACGTTGATAATATCCAACATGAGTTTGAAAATGACTGCCAAATTATCGATATTACGCTAAAAGTAGGTAGTTACAGTCCTTATTATCATTATATGAAAGATAGAGCTTTAGAGTTAAGAGAAATAAGTCAAAGGGAAATGTATGATTTAAGTGAAAGCCAGATTAAAGAAATAATTTACAATAAAACTCCTTATTATCGGTAACACTACAACAATAAAAAAACCACCCTTTAAGAGGTGGTTTTGGAAATAAGTATTTACTAATTTTATGAAGCCGTACCAGAGCCAATGTAAATACTATTCGATAATTGTGTTTCTTCAAAATTCATAAAAGAAATGAACATGTGTAATTCATCACCTGAATAACTATTCGGAATAATTACCGTTTGAGATAAATCCGCTCTAGCAGCACCTTCTGTTAAGTATACGCTTTCGCCTTTTAAAGGGTTAAAAGCTACTACCATAACTTTATCAGTTGCTAACGCATTACCTTCAGCTGAGTTATCATCCCAACTAAATTGAACTTGTCCAGGTGTGGTTAAATCAAAAACAGGGTTTAAAGCTCCAGCTAAATTACCTCTTGATAATAACGCCATTGAATAGTCAATTTCAAAATCAGGTGATACCCCTGTAATTGCATTATTCAGAATGTAAGACATCGCACTATTAAACTGCGACTTTTTTACTGCATAATTTTTATACCCAATCTTAATGAAATTTAAGTTAGGTTGTAAGAACCTCAACACTAAAGCAAATTTTGTTCTTTGATTTACTTGCAATAATGTTCTCGGATTTGCTACACTCTGAGGCTTTGCTCTAATGTAATCAATTCCTTTCCATCTTGAACCAACTACGTTGGC
Source organism: uncultured Flavobacterium sp. (assembly GCA_964498595.1). Taxonomy (GTDB): domain Bacteria; phylum Bacteroidota; class Bacteroidia; order Flavobacteriales; family Flavobacteriaceae; genus Flavobacterium. The sequence continues at coordinate 2,145 of CAZCIV010000324.1, read as the reverse complement.
TACTTTTCCTGATACCCCTCCAAGAATACCTCTACCAATTTTACCCATATCTATACAATTTTAAAATTAAAAATTCAATTATGTGAGCTTGGTACGGCTTTGGTATTGATTTTTACATGTTCAAAATTATTATTTCCTAATGTTTTTTTTTTAAACTCAAATTGTAATGTTAAAATTTGTTATTAATTATCATAAATTGTTAGTATTCAGATTTAAGAAGAAGGAAATTATTTTTTTATCCATTCCACTATTGCAAGTAAGCCTATAACTTCCCATTCAGAAAATAACTTTCCGAGTGGTTGGAATTGACGCTGTTTTTTTTGAAAGAATGCCTTCCGATAAATATCAATCGGAGTGAAAAACGTCTGGCATTATTTTAAAAAAAATTGCACCCTAAGGGGTTTGGGGAAATGGGAGATTTCCCCAACTGTACTTTACCGAGTGCGTTGGCAGTAGCGGAACAAGGGTATAGTTTTTTATTTGCTTTACGGGTTTTTCTGATTGTTTTTATTGACGGCTTGATGCTAGACTGGTCTTTTTAAAATCGGGTTTGTGTGTTTATTGAATTGTTCATTGACATTGCTTAGCATCAAGACGGCTTAAAAACAATTTACTACCAATGTTCTGGCAAATAAAAAACTATACTCTTGTGGGCAATTTTGATTTTTGAGGATGCTTGAAAGTTCTTGAGGATTTATTACAAGATTATGAGTTCTTATGAAAATGGGAAGCATCTTCAAAAAACAATGAAAATACTATTCCTATTTCGGGCGGGTGCGGCTGGGAGCGGATATTTTACATAATGAAATTATAGTTCTAAAAAAATTCCAATAAAAATATTAACGTTTTTTTTTGAACTATAATGTTGCCATCATTATGTAAAATAGCTTGGGGTGGTTTAGCGTTGGGAAAAACAGCTCTTGTTTTTTGGGATGGGTGTAAGTGGATAAAAAATGGCTTACTGTGCGCGTGGGGTTGGAAAAACAGAAAGCCATTTTTTATTGACTTACTTAGGGAAAACAAGTGCTGTTCTCGGTAGGGAAAACCACATGTGCGGTGGGGAGCGTTGGACTGGGTGGGCGCAAATACGTCAGCGTTAGCGTTCCTATTTAAAAAAAATGTTATTTAGAATACTTAAGTATTAAATATGTTACATAAGGTAGTAAGTACTAACTTACTTTATAACTTGTTTCATCTACAATGTTAAATTTTTCTGGCATAGTAATAGTAGCATTTTTTTTGAGTAAAGCTCTAGCAACAGCGGCAACTCTTTTCATATTACCTTCGGTAATTGTTTTATTTGCTCTTTTTTCAAAATAACATTCACCATCATCAAATTGCCATCTAATAGATAAATGCCAGAAATTCCATTTTGCTGGGGTATGTAAAACTAAACAAGTAATTACTCTTTTCTTGCCTGTGTTTGCCTCTTCAATCTGAAGCTTTTCATTTTTAATATCCTTTATAGCCAAGTTCCAATGTCTTCTTATGCCGTTATCCTCTAAAAAAGAAAAGTGGTCAGGATAAACAGGTGCGCTAACATCATAATTACCATCACAATAAACACTATATAACTCATTACCAATAGGTGATAAATGAATCAAAAAATCATTTGGAGTAAAAATACCTAAGAGACTGCATGATAAGTCACCAAAGCCAGCAGTTGGCTCAAATAAAAACTTATCCTCTACTTGATCTAAAGCATTTACAATTTCTAATGTACTGTCTTTATAATCAAAACGTCTCAATAAATGAAAATCACTCAAGTCAGTTTCTATCAACTTACAGTGAATATTGGGTAAAATGTGTAATGGGTAATCCAAAATAATTATGCAATTACTTCTGAATATATTTCTTCCTCTAACAAAGATTTAACTTGTTCTAATCTAACTTCAATAAAATTATTGCTGTTTTTTGACAAGTTTGAAAAGATAACTTCAACATCATCTTCAGCGTTTGCGTTATAGTTAATAAAATATTGTAATAAATATTTATTACTATTATTTTTGATTGCAAATACTAAAGCATTATCATAAGTAAACTCTACCGACATTTTTTCAAAATTGAAATTCATCAATTCATTATATATCATTGAAAATTTATCTTTTATCTCTTGAAAAGAAATTTCAGTATTATGTAGATGAT
>CAZCIV010000323.1:0-3609 GCA_964498595.1 uncultured Flavobacterium sp. | reverse complement strand
AAAAAGAAACACCGATTCGAAATTGAACCGGTGTTTCCCAAACTAAAACAAACTTAACCCATTATGAACCCATGGATTGTGGGGATATTTTATGAATTGGTCTTAATGAACCAATTCACTTTGATTTCTAAATACTAATTGTCCGTCGAAACTATCTAAAAGAATGATGCTGTCAGTAGTTACTTTTCCGGCTAATATTTCTTTTGAAAGTTGGTTTAATACTTCACGTTGAATAACTCGTTTTACAGGTCTTGCTCCAAATTGAGGATCGTAACCTTTTTCCGCTAAATACGCTACCGCTTCTGGAGTCGCATCCATGGTAATGTGTTGTTGTGCCAACATTTTAATAACACTTTTCAATTGTAATCCTACAATTTCTTTAATGTTTTTATCAGTCAATGGTGTGAACATTACAATTTCATCGATACGGTTGATAAACTCAGGTCTAACGGTTTGTTTTAATAACCCTAGGACTTCTGTTTTTGCCGCTTCAGTTGCTGCTTCAATTCCGCCTTTTAAATTCTCGAATTTCTCTTGAATAATGTGGCTTCCCATATTCGAAGTCATGATGATAATCGTATTTTTAAAATCCGCCACACGACCTTTGTTATCGGTCAATCGTCCTTCGTCTAAAACTTGTAATAAAATATTAAACGTATCTGGATGTGCTTTTTCAATTTCATCTAACAATACTACAGAATACGGTTTTCTTCGAACGGCTTCAGTCAATTGTCCGCCTTCGTCATAACCTATATATCCAGGAGGCGCACCCACTAATCTACTTACCGAATGACGTTCTTGATATTCACTCATATCAATTCGGGTCATCGCATTTTCATCGTCGAATAAATATTCGGCTAATGCTTTTGCTAATTCGGTTTTACCAACACCGGTTGTTCCTAAGAATAAGAACGAACCAATTGGTTTTTTAGCATCTTGTAAACCAGCGCGACTTCTTCTAACGGCATCACTAATAGCTTCAATAGCTTCTTCTTGCCCAACTACTCTTCGATGTAATTCATCTTCTAATTTAAGTAGTTTTTCTCTTTCACTTTGAAGCATTTTAGTAACTGGAATTCCTGTCCATTTGGCTACCACTTCTGCGATATCGTCATGCGTAACTTCTTCTTTGATTAGAGAATTACCAGCTTGATTTTCTGCTAATTGTGTTTGTAAAGCGTCTAATCGTTCTTGTGCTTCTTTTATTTTTCCGTAACGGATTTCCGCTACTTTACCATAATCGCCATCGCGTTCTGCACGTTCTGCTTCTAATTTGAAATCTTCAATTTCTAATTTTACCGCTTGAATGTTATCTACAACTTCTTTCTCTGATTTCCATTTGGTGAAAATTTCGTTGCGTTCTTCTTTTAAATTCGCTAAATCTAAACCAAGAACTTTTAATTTAGTTTCATCATTTTCACGTTTAATCGCTTCAATTTCGATTTCCAGCTGCATGATTTTTCTATCCAAAACGTCTAATTCTTCTGGTTTTGAATTGATTTCCATACGCAATTTTGAAGCCGCCTCATCCATCAAGTCAATCGCTTTATCTGGTAGGAAACGATTCGTAATATAACGTTGCGAAAGTTCAACCGCTGCAATAATTGCATCGTCTTTGATACGTACTTTATGATGCGCTTCATATTTTTCTTTAATACCACGTAAAATCGAAATCGCGCTTTCAGTATCAGGTTCGTCGATGTTTACTTTTTGAAAACGTCTTTCTAAAGCTTTATCTTTTTCGAAATATTTTTGGTATTCGTCTAAAGTCGTCGCTCCAATCGCACGTAATTCACCACGAGCTAAAGCGGGTTTTAGAATGTTTGCCGCATCCATAGCGCCTTCGCCACCACCAGCACCAACTAAAGTGTGAATCTCATCGATGAATAATACGATATCACCTTCGGCTGAAGTTACTTCTTTCACTACGGCTTTCAAACGCTCTTCAAACTCCCCTTTATATTTGGCTCCAGCAATTAACGCACCCATGTCTAAAGAGTAAACAATTTTATCTTTTAAATTTTCTGGAACGTCGCCATCTACAATTCGATGCGCTAAACCTTCTGCAATAGCGGTTTTACCAACACCTGGTTCTCCAATTAACATTGGATTGTTTTTGGTTCTTCGAGTTAGGATTTGTAGCACTCTACGAATTTCCTCATCGCGACCAATAACAGGGTCTAATTTCCCATTTCTTGCTAAATCATTTAGATTTTTAGCGTATTTGTTTAGTGAATTATAGGTTTCTTCAGCAGAAGCGGAGGTTACTCGTTCGCCTTTTCTAATTTCGGCAATTGCTGCTTCTAAACCTTTTTCGGTAACGCTTTGATCTTTTAAAATTTGCGCTACTTTGCTTTTCGATTTAAAAATGGCTAAAATCAAATGTTCGATTGAAACATATTCATCGTTCATTTTTTTAGCGATAATATTAGCTTCATTTAAAGCGGTTGCTGCTTCACGAGAAAGCATGATTTCGCCTCCCGAAACTTTAGGGAAACTTTGTAAAGTACTATCCAATACTTTTTTAAATAACTCCACATTTACATTCAATTTTTTTAGAATAAATGGAGTTACGTTTTCGTCGACTTCCAATATACCTTTGAAAATATGTTCATTTTCTAGTTGTTGGTGTCCGAATTCTTGTGCAAGTTGCTGTGCTTGTTGCAAAGCTTCTTGCGATTTAATTGTTAAATTTTTTAAGTTCATTTTTTTTAGTTGTTGTCGAGTTGGGGATTCGTTTTTATTTTCAATTTAATGATTTTGAAAGGAGTACTGCAATTGGTATTCCAATGCTTAAATCAAGACAAAATGACTGATAAAGCTCCTAAAATCATATAAATTTACGACATAATGTCTTAAATCATGGTTGAAATCCAATTTTTTTGATAAAATGTCGTGAATAATCGATGAATGAAAACGGGATAGTTTTGAGCAAAAAAAAACTCCGAAAATGACTTTCGGAGTTTCTATTATTTAAAGGTTTATTTTTTAAAATTTCAAATCAATAGCTGGTAACAATTTACTTGAAACTTCACCAAAACCAATTCTTAAATTTCCTTTTTGACAATATCCTCTAATTATAACGGTATCATTATCGTTGATGAATTTACGTTCAGAGCCATCTTTCATTTTTAATGGTTTTTGTCCGCCCCAAGTTAATTCTAACATAGAACCGAAAGAATCTTCTGTTGGTCCAGAGATTGTTCCACTTCCCATCATATCGCCTGAGTTTACTCTACAGCCATTAATGGTATGATGTGCCAATTGTTGTGCCATTGACCAATACATGTATTTAAAGTTAGAACGTGAAACCATAGTTTCTTCTGAATTTTCAGGTTTAATTAAAACTTCTAGATTGATATCAAATGCCTTTTCACCTTTTTGTTGTAAATAAGGCAATGGCTCTGGTGATTGCTCAGGACCTTTTACTCTAAATGGCTCTAAAGCATCCATAGTTACAATCCATGGAGAAATTGATGAAGCAAAGTTTTTCGCTAAGAAAGGTCCAAGTGGAACATATTCCCATTTTTGGATATCACGCGCACTCCAGTCATTAAATAACACCATTCCGAAGATATGTTCTTCTGCTTCTTCAACAGGAATTGGTTC
>CAZCIV010000322.1:1994-3625 GCA_964498595.1 uncultured Flavobacterium sp. | reverse complement strand
TGGAATTTATCGCGTTCACGTTATTGGGGAATTCCTTTACCAATTTGGAGAAGCGAAGATGGAACTGAAGAAATGTTGGTAGGTTCAGTTGAAGAATTATACAACGAAATCGAGAAGTCTATCGCAGCAGGTTTCCAAATTGAAAATCCATACAAAGGATTTAAAATTGGCGACATGAGCGAAGCTAACTACGATTTAGTGGATTTACACAAAAACGTAGTGGATAACATCATTTTAGTTTCGCCATCAGGAAAACCAATGAAACGCGAAACCGATTTAATTGACGTTTGGTTCGATTCAGGTGCGATGCCTTATGCACAATGGCATTATCCATTCGAAAACAAAGACTTAATCGACGAAAACAAAGCGTTCCCAGCTGATTTTATTGCCGAAGGTGTTGACCAAACTCGTGGTTGGTTCTATACATTACATGCAATCGGAACTTTAGTTTTCGACAAAATTGCCTACAAAAACGTAGTTTCAAACGGATTAGTTCTAGACAAAAACGGACAAAAAATGTCGAAACGTTTAGGAAATGCTGTTGACCCATTCACCACTTTGGCTGAATACGGTCCAGATGCTACGCGTTGGTACATGATTTCGAATGCCAATCCTTGGGACAACTTAAAATTTGATATAGAAGGTGTAGCTGAGGTTCGTAGAAAATTCTTCGGAACACTTTATAACACGTATTCGTTCTTTGCTTTATATGCGAATATCGATGGTTTCAAATACAACGAAGCCGAAGTTCCATTAAACGAAAGACCAGAAATCGACCGTTGGATTTTGTCAGAATTACATTCGTTAATTCAATTAGTAGATGAAGCGTATGCGGATTACGAACCAACAAAAGCCGCTCGTGCTATTTCCGATTTCGTTCAAGAAAACTTGAGTAACTGGTACGTTCGTTTGTGTAGAAGAAGATTCTGGAAAGGCGATTATGCGCAAGATAAAATTGCGGCTTATCAAACGTTATATACTTGTTTGGTAACGGTTGCGAAGCTTTCGGCACCTATTGCTCCGTTCTTTATGGACAAACTTTACAGAGATTTAACACAAGCTACAGGTTCTGAGTCGTTTGAAAGCGTACATTTGGCCGAGTTTCCAAAAATGGTTGAAAACTTTGTTGATAAATCACTAGAAAGCAAAATGATGAAAGCACAAACGGTTTCATCTTTAGTTTTATCGCTTCGTAAGAAGGAAATGATTAAAGTGCGTCAACCGTTGCAAAGGGTTATGATTCCTGTACTTGACGACAATCAGCGTGCTGAAATTGAGGCGGTTTCTGACCTAATTAAAGCGGAAGTAAACGTGAAAGACGTGGAGTTGTTAGATGATGCATCAGGTGTTTTAGTGAAGCAAATTAAACCTAATTTTAAAACATTGGGGCCACGTTTTGGTAAGGATATGGGATTGATTTCCAAAGAGATACAGAATTTTGAACAAGATCAAATTGCAAAATTAGAGCGTGATGGTGAGCTAGTTATGGATATTTCAGGAAAAAGTATAACTTTATCACAAGATGATGTTGAAATTTCATCGCAAGATATCCCAGGTTGGTTAGTAGCCAATTCAAACGGAATTACAGTAGCGTTAGACATTACGATTTCCGATGAATTAAGAAAAGAAGG
>CAZCIV010000322.1:0-1894 GCA_964498595.1 uncultured Flavobacterium sp. | reverse complement strand
GAAACGATGAGTAAAGAAGCCAATTCGCAGTTAGCAATTCGTCAAGAAAAATTCATTAGAGATTTAAAAAATGCCTTGATTCGTATCGAGAACAAAACCTATGGTATTTGTAAAGTTACTGGCAAATTAATAAGTAAAGAAAGATTAAAAATCGTTCCTCATGCTACTATGAGTATCGAAGCAAAAAACTTGCAACGTTAATCTTTTTACAAAATTATACTAACGCTCCGTTTGGAGCGTTTTTTATTTGATAAATTCCACTATTTTTGCAAAAAAATTGAACATGTCGTTAAAGAAAGCCTATATCTTAATCATTGCTATTTTATTAATTGATCAGATTTCAAAAATCTATATCAAAACGCATTTTTTTATTGGAGAATCCATAAAAGTAATGGGTTTAGAATGGTTTCAAATTCACTTTATAGAGAATGAAGGTATGGCTTGGGGAGCAGAGATTCCTGGCGAACATGGAAAATTAATCTTAACCTTATTCCGTATCGTAGCTGTAGGCGGAATTGCTTGGTGGTTATGGGATTCAGTTAAAAAGAAAGCTTCTAATTACTTAATTGTAGCTATCGCTTTGATTTTTACAGGTGCTTTAGGAAATATTATTGATTCTGTTTTTTACGGTGTCATTTTTAACGATAGTTATCATCAAGTAGCAACTGCCTTTGCTGACCAACCTTATGGTACTTGGTTTCACGGAGAAGTTGTAGATATGTTCTATTTTCCAATGTGGGAAGGAAACTTACCTTCTTGGTTGCCAATTTGGGGTGGCAAACATTTCACTTTCTTCAATGCCATTTTCAACGTAGCCGATGTAGCGATTTCAACGGGTGTTGGGATTTTAATCGTATTTAACAAAAGAGCGTTTGCTCATGCGGATAAAGAAGAAGCATTAGCTGAGGAAAATTAAAATTCGAAAATCCCCTCAGGCGTCACACAAAAATCCAATTTGACATCACTTTCGGAAACATCCTCAATTTTTTCTTCTGGAGGAAAGAACGACAATCCAATTTTAATTGTTTCGGGCTTGCATTTGCTTAGAAAGTTATCGTAGAAACCTTTTCCGTAACCCACACGATTTCCTTGCTTATCGTAGGCTAAAAGCGGTACAAAAATCACATCAATTTTCGCATCAGGAACTTCTAAACCATCAACAGGTTCTGGAACGTTGTAACTGTTTTTTTTGATTTTGGTATTATCGGTTAATAAAAAATGCGTCATTCCTAAAGTGGAAAATTCGCACTTCGAAATGACGATTTCTTTATCTTTTCCCGCTAAAATTTGCAGCATATATTCGGTATTGATTTCTTTTTGCTCTTCAATCGTTAAAAACAAATGATAATACAATTTGTCCCAAATGTCCATACGCAACAATTGGTTCGCAATCGCTAAACTTTTGTCTTCGATTTCCTCTTGAGTTAACTTTTGCCTTTCAGCTTTTGCCTTTTGCCTTAACGATTTCTTATCCATTTAGAGACGCTTTCAATTCGTCTATAAATTTAGTCAAATGTTCTACTTCTACGTGATCCATTAACACAATTTTGTACCATCTGTTGTGTTCATTGTGTTGTTGAGGTACTAAATCATACTTTTCAGCAATTTTTTCTGGAATGGATTCCGCATGAATCGTTACAATATTCATAAAGGGTTCACGGAAATATTTAATATTCAATTTGTCTAATTCGTGACATAAAAATTGGGTTCGCATTTGTAAAATACTTACTTTTTCGAACCAACCATAAGCGCCATACGTAAATAAAATCATCCAAACCGCTACGGCATTCGCGCCAGAACGACTTCCGCAAAGCGTTAAATCCATTCCTTCTACGTATTCGGCTTCTTTGGTTAATACGTTTTCGATTAAACCTTTTCGGCAAACAAAAATTCC